>NZ_JBIVYG010000016.1:0-143980 GCF_044769685.1 Agrobacterium sp. NPDC090283
CGATTGCTTTCGCGCATGGGCGAGACACTGTCGCCAGCCGTGACGGCGCCATCCGATCCGGCCCGTCAGCGGCTGGAAAGCCTGCACACGCGCCGGGATCAGCTCGTCGCCATGCGCCAGCAGGAAAGGTTGCGCCTTTATACAGCCGATCCCTCGGAGCGCGACAGCCTCAAGCGCCACCTTGACTGGCTCGATACCGAGATTGCGGCGATCGAAAAAGAGTGCCAGTCCCATGTCCGCACAAACGCGGCGCTGAACGGGCAAAGCGAAAGACTTCGCTCCATCCCCGGCATCGGCCAGGTCACGGCGTTCACGCTGATGGCGCATATGCCGGAACTGGGTGACAGTTCTCCTGCAAGTATGGCAGCCCTTGCAGGGCTTGCCCCCTTCAATGCCGATAGCGGCATCCATCGGGGCCAGCGCCATATTCGCGGCGGACGAAAGCGCGTGCGCGATGCCCTCTATATGGCAGCCCTGGTCGCCTATCGAATGCGGGCACCATTCGCGCGGCTGGTCCAGGCCATGCAGGCAAAGAACAAACCCTTCAAGGTCATGATCATCGCCATCGCCCGCAAACTGCTCGTCATCGCAAACGCCATTCTCAGGGACAAAACCACATTCAAAACATCCTGAGAATAATATCCACCAATACAGTTGCCAGCGCGATCAAGTCCTTGATCGTAGAAGAGTCCTTTCACGGCGCAGACGCGCCGTGGCTGGATGCCGGATCAAGTCCGGCATGACGGAAGAAGGGGCGCGCAACTCTCAATGCGGTCGAGTGTGCCGCTCCCTCGCTTTTTTCGCCTAGCCCCCAGCCTCTCAGGCCGCCGCTGCACCCTTCGCAACGAGTTCTTCGAACAGCGCCGGCGTCAACTCAGCGAAATCATCGATCACCACATCCGGCTCAAGTTTCACCATCGGCACATCCGTGTAACCGAAGGTCACACCGATCGACGGTACGGCGGCGTTCTTTGCGGCGAGAATGTCGTTGATGCTGTCGCCGACCATGATCGAGCGCCTGATATCGCCGCCGGCTTTTTCGATGGTGCCGAGAATATGGCGGGCATCCGGCTTGCGGAAGGCGAAGGTATCGCCGCAGGTAATGGCGGCGAAATATCGGGTCAGACCGAGTTTTTCGAGCAGCGGCACAGCCAGGATTTCGGTCTTGTTGGTGCAGACGGCAAGCGTGATGCCGGCTTCCGAGAGTGCATCCAGCGTGTTGATGATGCCGGGATAGGGGCGGCTTTCGCCGGGCATTTCGGCGCGGTAATGGGTGATGAAGCGCTCGTAGAGCGGCTCGATCTCGGCTTCCGGCAGTTCGGTCTCGCGAAGCGCAAAGGCCCGCTTGATCATCACCCGCGCGCCCTGGCCGACGAGATGGGTCAGGTCGTCATAGGTGACGGGCGCAAGACCGGCTACGGCAATGGTGTGGTTGAGGCTCGAAACCAGATCGGCGGAGGTATCGACCAGCGTGCCGTCGAGATCGAAAATGGCGAGCGGGGAGAGCGGGCGGGATGTCACGGGAACGGGCCTCTCGGGAATGCGTGTAACTGATGTATCGGTGCTTTCATTCGCGCCAAGCCTAGGCAAACGGGCCTGTCTTTGCAACCGCGTCACAACGTTCTGTTCGTTGGCTTGAAAAAGGCTTTCGTTTGGCTTTCGACCCGTGTAAACAGCACGGCGACGACAAAGCTACCGGAGTTTCAGGCACATGGATGCCCGCCAGATGAAGATCAAGGCCGCCGAGGCCGCATTGTCCCATGTGCAGGATGGGATGCGGCTTGGTATCGGCACGGGTTCTACGGCCGAGGAATTCGTCCGGCTTCTGGCCGAAAAGGTCGCCGCCGGTCTGAAAGTCGAGGGCGTGCCGACATCCGAGCGCACCGCGCGTCTTTGCGTCGAGCTTGGCGTGCCGCTGAAATCGCTGGATGAATTGCCGGAACTCGATCTGACCATTGACGGTGCGGATGAGGTCGATCATGGGCTGCGCCTCGTCAAGGGCGGCGGTGGCGCGCTTTTGCGCGAAAAGATCGTTGCGGCGGCGTCCGCCCGCATGATCGTGATCGCCGACCAGAGCAAGGTGGTGGAGACGCTGGGCGCTTTTCCGCTTCCCATCGAAATCAACCCGTTCGGCCAGGTGGCGACGCGTATCGCCATCGAAAAGCTGGCGTCGCGGTCCGGGCTTTCCGGCACGCTCACGCTGCGTTCTTCCGGCGACGGCGCCTTCATGACGGATGGCGGACACCTGATCCTCGACGCATCTTTTGGCCGTATTCCTGATGCAGAAGCGCTAGCACGCGATCTGCACACGATTCCCGGTGTCGTTGAGCACGGACTTTTCATAAATTTGGCATCGCTTGCCATTATCGCGGGTCCTGAAGGCGCCCGCGTGATGCAGGCAGTATAACAGGAGCGAGATTTTCATGGTCAAATTAGCGGGACTGGGCAAAGCTGCCGCTGCTTCGATCCTCATTTCCGGCATCGTGTTCGGTACTGCCGCACGCGCTCAGGAAATTTCCGAAGCGCATATCGCTGCCGCACGGCAGGCGATCACCTCTCTTGGCGTTACCGACCGTTTCGACGACATTCTGCCTGGACTGGCCGAGCGTCTGAAGGCCGAACTCATTCAGGCCTCGCCGAACGTTCAGGACGCGATCACCGAGACCGTTGACGCCAAGGCTCTCGAGCTTGCGCCGCGCCGTGCCGATCTGGAGCGCGAGGCAGCACTCACCTATGCGCGCGCCTTCACTGTCGAAGAGCTGAACGCCATTTCCACCTTCTACAGCAGCGAAGCCGGCAAGAAGCTCCTGAAGGACGGCCCGATCGCCACGCGCGAACTGATGAAGGCCGCCGACATCTGGGCCGCCGGCATTAACCGCGACCTCAACGCTTCCAGCATGACCGAGCTGCAGAAGGTTGCCGGCGCCGATCTGAAGCCGCTTCCGGCCGATCAGAACGCCACGGGCGGCGCTCCGGCGGCTCCCAAGCCCTGATTGAACAGGGAGAGCATCGGACCGGAACGTCTCATACGGTTTCCGGAAAATCCGATGCTCTGGCATAAAAAGCCCACCTTCAGAAATATTCAAAGCCCGGCCGAAAGACCGGGCTTTTCATTTGTGCGTCGCAGCACCTATATGTGGCGTGAATGCACCGCCGCCCGTCTTGAGGCCTGATGGCGGTTTTGATCAGGGGTTTTGACTATGACAGCTTATGACTACGATCTTTTCGTCATCGGTGGCGGTTCCGGCGGCGTGCGCAGCGGCCGCGTGGCGGCCTCGCTCGGCAAGCGCGTGGGGATTGCGGAAGAATACCGCTATGGCGGAACCTGCGTCATCCGCGGCTGCGTGCCGAAGAAGCTGTTCGTTTATGCCTCGCAATTCCCGGAGCATTTCGAGGATTCGGAAGGGTTTGGCTGGAGCGTCGGTGAACGCAGCTTCGACTGGAAGAAACTGATCGCAGCGAAGGACAAGGAAATCACCCGTCTGGAAGGGCTCTACCGCAAGGGGCTTGAGAACGCCAAGGCCGATATTTTCGACAGCCGGGCGGAACTGGTCGATGCCCATACCGTGAAGCTGACGAAAACCGGTGAGACCTTCACGGCCGAGCGTATCGTCATTGCCGTCGGCGGTACGCCGAACGAGCACAGGGCGCTGCCCGGCCACGAGCTGACGATCTCGTCCAACGAGGCCTTCAATCTGGAAGAACTGCCGAAATCGATCCTGATCGCCGGCGGCGGTTACATCGCCGTGGAATTCGCCAATATCTTCCATGGGCTCGGTGTGGAAACGACGCTGATCTATCGCGGCAAGGAAATCCTGTCGCGGTTCGATCAGGATATGCGCAAAGGCCTGCACGAGGCGATGGAGGCCAAGGGCATCAAGATCCTGCTCGGCGATGTCATCGAAGAAGTGACGAAGGGTGAGGGCGCGTTGCAGGCCCGTACCAAGAACCACGGCACGCTTGCCGTCGAGACGGTGATGCTGGCGCTTGGCCGCGATCCGAGCACGAAAGGTCTCGGTCTCGAAAACGCCGGTGTGAAGGTGGATGCGCGCGGCGCGATCATCGTTGACGATTATTCGCGCACGAACGTGCCTGGTATCTTCGCGCTGGGCGACGTCACCGACCGGGTACAGTTGACGCCGGTGGCGATCCACGAGGCGATGTGCTTCATCGAGACCGAATACAGGAACAACCCGACCAAACCGGATCACGAGCTGATCGCGACGGCGGTGTTTTCGCAGCCGGAAATCGGCACGGTCGGTCTTTCGGAAGAGGAAGCCGGCAAGAAATATCCGGAACTGGAAGTCTATCGCGCCCAGTTCCGGCCGATGAAGGCGACGCTTTCCGGCCGTCAGGAAAAGACGATCATGAAGCTGATCGTCAATGCTAGCGACCGCAAGGTTGTCGGCGTCCATATTCTCGGCCACGAGGCAGGCGAGATGGCGCAGCTTCTAGGCATCACGCTGAAGGCCGGCTGCACCAAGGATGATTTCGACCGCACCATGGCGGTTCATCCGACGGCCGCCGAAGAGCTGGTGACGATGTATTCGCCGAGCTACCGTGTGGTGAATGGCGAGCGTGTGTAACGCCGATAGAGGCGTGATATAATCGCTGTCCTATTTGCCCGCCGCCCTCTCGAAGCCGGTGTTTTTCGGATGGCGGCGGGTTGTTAAATCGTTTGAATTGACTTTTGTGCGTCTGGAGCGCTCAAAACCGGCAGAATGAGCCTGTTAGCTCCGGGATCGGCTATGCAAAGCCGATGCTTGGAGCTATAAGCCGCTCAATTTTTCGAGGCGGTCGCGCGGCAGTCGCGCGGGCGAGAAAAGGGTAAGAACATGGCACAGAATTGGACCCCCGGCAGCTGGCGGCAGAAACCGATCCAGCAGGTTCCCGAATATCCTGACGCGGCCGCCCTTGCGGCGACGGAAGCCACGCTTGCGACCTATCCGCCGCTGGTCTTTGCAGGTGAAGCCCGCCGCCTGAAAAAACAGCTCGCCAATGTGGCCGAAGGCAACGCCTTCCTGCTGCAGGGCGGCGATTGCGCCGAAAGCTTCCTCGAGCATGGCGCCGACAATATCCGCGACTTCTTCCGCGCCTTCCTGCAGATGGCCGTCGTGCTGACCTATGGCGCCCAGCTGCCTGTCGTAAAGGTGGGACGTATTGCCGGCCAGTTCGCCAAGCCGCGCTCTTCCAACGTGGAAGTGCAGGATGGCGTGTCGCTGCCGTCTTACCGCGGTGATATCATCAACGGTATCGAATTCAACGAGGCTTCGCGCATTCCGAGCCCGGAGCGCCAGCTCGACGCCTACCGTCAGTCGGCGGCGACGCTCAACCTGCTGCGCGCTTTCGCCATGGGTGGTTATGCCAACCTTGAAAACGTTCATCAGTGGATGCTCGGTTTCATCAAGGACAGCCCGCAGGCGGACCGCTACCGCAAGCTGGCCGACCGGATTTCCGAAACCATGGACTTCATGAAGGCGATCGGCATCAGCGCGGACAGCAATCCGAGCCTGCGCGAGACCGATTTCTTCACCAGCCATGAGGCGCTGCTGCTCGGTTACGAAGAGGCGCTGACCCGCGTCGATTCTACTTCCGGCGACTGGTACGCCACGTCCGGCCACATGATCTGGATCGGCGACCGTACGCGCCAGCTCGACCATGCGCATGTGGAATATTTCCGCGGCATCAAGAACCCGATCGGCCTGAAATGCGGTCCGTCGCTGACGCCTGACAATCTGATCGAGCTGATCGATGCGCTGAACCCGGCAAACGAGGCCGGCCGCCTGACGCTGATCTGCCGCTTCGGCCATGACAAGGTGGCTGACAGCCTGCCGAAGCTCATCCGTGCTGTCGAAAAGGAAGGCCGCAAGGTCGTCTGGTCCTGCGATCCGATGCACGGCAATACGATCACGCTCAACCACTACAAGACGCGCCCGTTCGAGCGCATCCTGTCGGAAGTCGAAAGCTTCTTCCAGATCCATCGCGCCGAAGGCACACATCCGGGCGGCATCCATATCGAGATGACCGGCAAGGACGTGACGGAATGCACCGGTGGCGCCCGCGCCGTGACGGCGGATTCGCTGTCCGACCGTTACCACACCCATTGCGATCCGCGCCTCAACGCCGATCAGGCACTGGAACTGGCGTTCCTGCTGTCCGAGCGCATGAAGAGCGGCCGCGATGAGAAGCGTCTGGCAATCGCCAACGCCTGATCTGGCGCAATAACAAAAAAGCCGCCGGGAGACCTTCCGGCGGCTTTTTCATGCGCAGTGCTAAATTATTGCACCAGCGCCGGCTGCTGGCAGCGGACATCGGTGACCCGCACATCGGCTTCGCCGATCTTGACGCCGAGAACCAGAAGCACGTTGTAGAGCAGCTGATCGACCGGAGCGGTGACCACCGCAAGCGTGTTGGCAAGCGCCGCCTGGATGCCCGCCAGACCTCCCAGATCGAGGTTGAGGAAGAGAAGCCGGATATCCAGATTGAGGTTCTTCAGCAGCGAGCTGACAAGAGTGGTGACGGTGTCCTTGGTCGAGACGCTCTTGATCTTGGCCTGGGTAATATCCGACTGGGTGAAGGTCAGCTTGGTCTTCGTCATGTTGGTGGCGTTGATGAGGGCGCTGCCATTGATGGCGAGCAGTGCTGAATCCACGATGGCCGCCTTGGTGACGCGTGGGTCCTTGCCGAAATTGGCGAAGGCCGTGGTATCGACATTGCCAAGGGCGATTTCGGCGACGCCGGGAACGACCTCGACATCCACCGTGCCCTGTCCGCCGCCCGTGCAGCGAATATCGGCAAGCCGCGCTTCGGCATGGGCGACTTCCACATAGAGCGGAATATTGACCTTGAGGCCGGCAATGGCCTGCAGCCCGTCCACCACGACATTGACCGCCAGCCGGGTCTGCGCGGTGCGCACGATGGTGCCCTGACCCCCGACGGCGAGCGACGGCGTTTCAACGGGCGGTTCGCCAATGGCAAGCGTTGCCTTGACCGAGGCGAGACCGAGGACATTGGCGTTGAGATTAAGCCCCAGCTGGTTGCCGCCATTGCCCGCCACGGCTGCGGCATTGATGAGGTCGAAGACGCCGGCGGTCACCTTGAGGTTTTCACCCGTGCCGATCAGCTTATCGGAGAAGGGGCCGAGATTGAGGATTTCCTCAAGCTTGAGGTTGACATTGCTCTTGTTGACGGTTTTTTGCAGCGTCTTCAGGATGTTGGCGACCGCCGGCTGCAGGCCGGTGGTTTTCGTCAGCACGTCGAGGAATTTGCCGTAGCTGATTTCCGTCTTCAATACGTCCTTATAGGTGCCGGCGGTGAGGTTGAGATCGATGGCCAGCGCCTCGACGATCTTCAGCGCATTGACATCGGCGGCGAGAAGCGCCTGGTAATCCATGAGCTTCAGCGACACCGTGGTGCCGAGCAGGCCGCCGAGCAGGCTGTTGAGAATTCCCTCATCGAGGCTCGCCAGCCGCGATCCCACCGAAAATGCGGCTATCTTCTGGGCGGAGGCCGTTCCGACCGCCGAGACCTTGGGCGGCTTGGTGAAGGCGGAAGCGAAGAATATCTGCCCCTGTTCGACGATGTTCACCTTGATCGCATTGGTGGGCAGGGCATTGTCGACGAAACGCTGGCCGACCGGCACGGTCGCATCCGGTTCGTAGTGACCCTTGATGACTTCGGCGTAACCCTTGCTGCTGGCGAATTCATTTAGGGGATCGAAAGGCTGCAACCCATTGGCGGTCAAGAGACCCTTGTCCGTCTTGACGCCGAGATCCATGCCATTGAGGGCAAAATATTGCTGGACCGCCTTTTCGGCGTCCGTGGCATTGGCTGCCGCCGAGATGGCCGCGAGATCTGCGGTCTGCTGCAATTGCCGTTTCTGCAATGTCAGGTAACCGTAGTCGACGCCGAGCGCCAATATGCCGATGAAGAGCGGTGCGGTGAGCCCGGCCGAAATGGCGATGTTGCCCGTTCTATCCTTGAGGAAGCGGGGAAGCAGGGAATGGATATCTCGCATGTCATGCTCCTCCGATCCGGATGGTGGAAAAACGCCGGATGACCGGCTCGGGCAGGGTGTAGCTGTAGAGGCTCCAGATCGGCAGGTTGCTGGCGTCGTATTCGACCTTCACCGTGAACTGGTTGGCATTGGCGGGATCGGTGGCGACATTGACGGTGAAGCGGCTCTTGTCCATGAAAGCGTAGCTGAGATCGCTTTTGGTGACGAAATCCCGGGCAAGCTGCTGACGTTCGGTCGTGTTCAGCCCGGCAACCGCCGTTCTCGCCGCATCGGCGGCGATCTGCTGCACCGAATAGGCCGCCATCAGATAGATGCCGTAGGCGATCATGGTCAAAAGGACGAGAAAGAAGATCGGTGCGACGATGGCGAACTCGACAGCGTTCGAGCCGGATCGATCGCGAAGGAAACGCACTGCACTACGCATAAAGCACCCCCGTTCCTTAAGGCATCAAGGTTCGATGCCTTGATTTATTATTTTCGGAAATGCTAATTTATAGGTGTTAATTTTTTGTTGATGCCGCTCTTATGGGTTGCAGCCCTTCTTAAACATTCGCGTCTGCTTCAGATCAGCCGAAGGCCCTTGAAGCTGGCGTGGCCGTCCTTGCCGATGATGATATGATCGTGGACGGTGATGCCGAGCGGCTTTGCCGTATCGATGATGGTTTTGGTCATCTCGATATCCGCACGCGAAGGGGTCGGGTCTCCACTTGGGTGATTGTGGATTAAAATCAAGGCTGTAGACGATAATTCCAGCGCGCGCCGCACGATTTCGCGCGGGTAGACCGGCGTGTGATCGACGGTTCCCTGACCCTGCACCTCGTCGGCGATGAGCACATTGCGTTTGTCGAGGAAGAGGATGCGGAACTGCTCGCGCGTCTCGTGCGCCATGGCGGCATGGCAATAGTCGATCACCGACGACCAGGAGCTCAAGACCTGCTTGTTGCGGATTTCGCTTTTCAGCATGCGCTGCGAAACGGAGGCGACGAGCTTCAGATCAAGCGCCACGGCCTCGCCCACGCCCTTCACTTCCTGCAACAGCGGCAAGGGTGCGCCGAGCACGCCGCCGAGCGTTCCGAACCTTGCAATGAGGGCCTTGGCAATGGGTTTGGTGTCGCGTCTCGGGATCAGCCGGAACAGCAGGAGTTCCAGCAATTCATAATCGGCAAGCGCTGCATCGCCGCCATCGCGGTACCGTGCCCGCAGCCTGTCCCGGTGGCCGTGATAGTGAGCGGCATCCGCTTCCTGTTCCGTCGCGGTTGCGGCGCGCGCGGCCTTCTTCGGTGCGCTTCGCGGTTCGGCGAAAAAACCACGTTCATCCGTCCCGTCGAACAGATCGCCTTCGCCCGCCTCAAAGCCGGACGTCATGGAAAGATCGGCGGGAGGCGGGGCAGGGCGTTTTGCCATAGGCGGTGTGGCCTTATGCGAGCGGCGGCAGGCCCGGACGATCGAAGCCGCCCGGCGACAGCGTGAAGATTTCGCAGCCGGTGGCGGTGACGCCGACGGCATGTTCATATTGGGCGGAGAGGGAACGGTCACGCGTCACCGCCGTCCAGCCGTCGGAAAGCACCTTCACATGCGGCTTGCCGAGGTTGATCATCGGCTCGATGGTGAAGATCATGCCCTCGCGGATTTCCGGGCCTTCGTCGGGGTGGCCGTAATGCAGGATGTTCGGCGTATCATGGAACAGGCGTCCGACGCCGTGGCCGCAGAAATCACGCACCACCGAGCAACGTTCCGCTTCCGCATAGGCCTGGATTGCCGCGCCGATCGCGCCGGTGCGTACGCCGGGCTTCACGGCCGCGATGCCGCGCAGCAGGCATTCATAGGTCACTTCCATCAGCCGCTCGGCGGCGCGCTTGATCTGGCCAACCGGATACATGCGGCTCGAATCGCCGTGCCAACCGTCCAGCACATAGGTCACGTCGATATTGACGATATCGCCTTCGCGCAGCGGCTTTTCATCCGGAATGCCGTGGCAGACCACATGGTTGATCGAGGTGCAGACGGATTTCGTGTAGCCGCGATAATTCAGTGTCGCCGGCAGCGCGCCATGGTCGGCGCCGAATTCGAAGACGAAACGGTCGATGGCGTCGGTCGTCACGCCCGGCTTGACGATCGCCGTCAGCTCATCGAGGCAACGCGCCGTCAGCTGGCACGCCTTGCGCATGCCATCGAAATCCTCGAGCGTATAAAGGCGGATGACGCCCGTGTTCTTGAGGGGGGCGGAGGCTGCGTCGATATAGGTGACCATCTTGATGCTTTCTGTGTCTTTACGTCCCTGTTCATAAAACAGCAGGACGCCATTCGTCCATCTTAACCGTCCCGCTGACCGAAATTTGTGCCGGCGAGACCGTGCATTTCACCGCATAGGCCTCCACACCGCGCGCCATCGCCCGTTGAAACGCCAGTGCATAGACGGGATCGAGATCGTCGCAGATGCGCATCCGTTCGCAATCGTCGCGCTGGATGAGATAGAGCATCACTGAACGGTAACCAGCTTCCGCAGCGTCACCCAGTTCCTCCAGGTGTTTGGCGCCGCGTTTGGTGGCGGTATCAGGAAATTCGGCAAGGCCCTTTTCGCGCATGAAATGCACGTTCTTGACTTCCACATAGGCATCGGGCCTGCCGGGTTGCGACAGCAGGAAATCGATGCGGGAATTGCGGCCATATTTCTGTTCGCGGCGGATTGTTGAATAGCCGGCAAGTTCCGGGATATGGCCGGTGAGGATCGCCTCTTCCGCCAGCCGGTTGGGCATGCCGGTATTGATGCCGACTACGGTGCCATCGGCCTCGACCATTTCCAGCATGTGGCGATATTTGCGGGTCGGGCTGTCATGTTCGGAGAGCCAGATGCGGGAGCCCGGTGTCGTCAGCCCGCGCATGGAGCCGGTATTGGGGCAGGAGCCGGTGATCGTCGTGCCGTCCTCCAGGACGGCATCGAAGAGGAAGCGTTTGTAGCGGGAAATGAGCGTGGCGGGCATAAGCGGGGGCGTGAAGAACATGGGGCCTTGAGGGTAAGCGTGTGTGTTTTGCGGGATCTGTTTTACACTCTCATCCCTGTGCTTGTCACAGGGAGCCAGCCAGCCCAAGTCCTTGGGCTGAAAGGGCACTTCTCGCCGCGCAGACGCGCGTCGGCTGGATTCCTGTGACGAGCACAGGAATGAGGGTGAGGGGAACGCCGGTGGAAGAGACTTTTCTGCCGCGCACTGGTCATCTTTTTCACCGATATCCTAGGAAAGGACGTATGTCCCCGGCGCATCGCCGAGCACGGGCCGCTTGCCATCTTTCGGCTTGCGCGCTTTCACCTTCTCGGCACTCTGGCTTTCGATCCAGTTCTGCCAGTGCACCCACCAGGAACCCTTATGGGCCGTGGCGGCGGCCTGCCAGGCCTCGAAGTCTCCGGTCGGTGACGGTCCTGTCCAATATTGGTATTTCTCTAGCTGCGGCGGATTGACGACGCCGGCGATGTGGCCGGACGCGCCAAGCACGAATTCCACCGGCCCGCCGAACAGGGCAGCCCCCGTAAAGACCGATTTCGCCGGTGCTATATGGTCATCGCGGGTGGCGAGATCATAGACGGGTATGGTGATATCGCCGAGATTGATGCGCTTGCCGGCAACGCGCATCAGCCCGCGGGCGAGATTATTCTCGAGATAACAATTGCGCAGATAGAAGGAATGGCTGGCGGCGGTCACCCGGGTCGAATCGGAATTCCAGTAAAGCAGGTCGAAGGGCAGGGGCTCGGCGCCGCGCAGATAATTATCGACCACATAGGGCCAGATGAGGTCGGAGGCGCGCAGCATGTTGAAGACGGTGGCCATGATCGAGCCATCGAGATAACCGACCGCCTGCATGTGCTTGTCCAGCGCCGCCAACTGGTCTTCATCGATGAAGACCTTGAGATCGCCGGCATGGATGAAATCGGTCTGGGCGGCGAGCAGCGTCGCGCTGCGGATACGTTCATTGCCTTGCTGCGCATGCAGCGCCAGCGCCGAGGATAACAGCGTGCCGCCGACGCAATAACCGATGGCGTTGATGTCCTTCTCGCCGGTTCGTTCCTCGATGGTATCGAGCGCGAAATCGATGCCTTCCCTGATATAATCGTCCCAGCCCTTGTCGGCGAGGCGCGCATCCGGGTTGATCCAGGAGACCATGAACACGCTGTGGCCCTGTTCCAGGCACCAGCCGACAAAGGATTTCTGCGGGTTGAGATCGAGAATGTAGAATTTGTTGATCCATGGCGGCACGATCAGCAGCGGCCGTTTGAAGACCTTGTCCGTCGTCGGGGCGTAATGGATGATTTCGCAGAGCGGGCTTTTCGCCACCACCTTGCCGGGTGTAACGGCGATATTCTGGCCGATGACGAATTTGCTGTAATCGGTCTGGCGCAGTTTCAGATGGCCATTGCCGGCCGCGACATCCTCCGCCAGCTGCGCCATGCCCTTGACGAGATTGGCGCCGCTGGAGGCGACCGTTTCGCGGAAGACCTGCGGGTTGGTGAAGACGAAATTGGCCGGCGAAAGCGCTTCCGTCACCTGCCGCATGTAAAACAGCGCCTTGGTGCGGGTGTGCTCGTCAAGCCCGTCTGCCTCCGTCACCATCCGGTCGGCGAAACCGACGGTGGTCTGGTAGGCTTTCAGGAGGAAATCGAAGAACGGGTTGGCCTGCCAGTCGGCATCGGCAAAACGCTTGCTTCTGCGTTGGGCGGGGCCGCTTTCGGCCGCATTTTCCGGGGACGAATCGGCATCGCCGGAAAATTGCGCCAGCGATTTTGCCCACAGGTCGTAATAGCTGGAGAGAAGATGGGTCTGCGCTTCCAGCGAGCGCTTCGGTTCGGCCATCCAGTATTCGGCGACATCGGAGAGCGTCTTGACGAGATCGGTCACCGGATCGGCGCTTGTCTGGGGGATTTCGCCGCGTTCGCGTGGCGCCAGCCATTCGGAGGCGGCCTTGCCGAGGTTTTCGAGTGCGCGGGCGATGTTGATCGCGAAGGTTTCCGGGTCGCGGATCAGGTAGGCCTCGGCGGAACTGGCGTCGAAGCCGGGCGTTTTGCCACCCTTTTTCGCCCCCCCGCCGTCAACACCTGCCATGCATGATCCTCCGCCAAATTTGTGTTTGCACATTCTGCATGAAAACGAATACAAGTTCCACCAGCAAGGGGAGGCGCGTAAAGCGCCGAACCGCGGTCGAATTCGATATCGGCAGATATCCTTACAGGCGGAACATGACGATGGGCAAGCAGATGGGCACATTCGGAAGATATGCGGAAAATGCCGCGAGAATCGCTGTGCTTTCGCTCTCCGGCGCCATGTTCGCCACCACGCTTGCGGCCTGCAAGGCCCCGGAGCCCATCGTCGCCCCCGCCCATATGCGCCGCCCGACGGCCGAAATCGTCGGTCCGCGCCCCGTCAGCGACACTGCGGTGAGCCAGAAGCGCGACACCGGCACCTATCCGACCTTCTCGCAGCCGCTGACGGCCGCCGGCACCCAGATGGGTGAGGATGAAGCCTCCAAGATGGAAACAAGCCTTTCGCGCCTTGGTGCGGCCCGGCGCAACGGCCAGATTTCGGAAGCCGAATACAAGCGCCGGGTGGCCGAGCTGCGGGCGCTTGCCGAAAACCAGAAGCCGGTTGCGACGCCCGCCGCCTCGCAATAAAACCTCGATCCGGTCGATGCGGCGATTGTCGGCGCATCAACTCGCTGAACGTCCATCACCAATTTGGCATTGATCCGAATGCGCAATCCCAAAGTGCTTCTGACGTCTGCAATCTTTCTGGGCTTATTGCCCGCCATCTTGCGCGCCTTGGAGATCATGCCGACTTTTCTTCTCGGCTTCTCTGTTTTTGCCCTGAATATCGTCGTCTGCCTGCTTGGCGCGACCTCGCAATATCGCCTGTGGTGGCTGCTCTATGCGGCCGCCTGCTTTGCCGTCTTCGTCCTGTTTGGCATGTCCAGCCCCGTCTCGCTCGTCGTGCGCATGCTGGTGGGCCTGACGAATGGATTCTCCGCGACGAGCTGTTCCTACTGGAGAATGGCGGGCGATATCCTAACCCCTTCTTTACCCTGCCTCTGAACCATCCGCTTACCCAAGATGTTAAGCGGATGGAGGCGTTTTGCCGCTTAGGATGAAGCCATAACAAACAGGCCGCTGAAACAGCGGGGCACGGGGTGAAATATCATGAAATGCATCGCCGCTTTGCTGGTTCTTGCCGGTTTTGCGCTTGCACCCGCTCAGGCGCGGGCGCCGCACATCAATTTCGGGGCATCCGCGCTTCAGGGGCGGTGACAGGGGAAATTGCGTCAGTCGTTCCCGGCGGCTTCGCTCAGAACGTCGAGATTGGGCACCGTGATATGGCGGTTGTTCTCGATACGGATAATGCCTTCCTTGCGCAGCTTTGTCATTTGCCGGCTAACGGTCTCGATGGTGAGACCGAGGAAATCGGCAATATCGGCGCGTGAAAGCGGCAGGTCGAAGCAGGATTTGTCCTCGTTTTCCGGGTCGATATGGGTGGCAATCATATAAAGGAAGCTGGCGACCTTTTCCTGCGCCGATTTGCGCCCCAGCGTCAGCATCCAGTCACGCGCCTCGTCCAGTTCCTTCAGGGACTGGCTGTGCAGCTTGCGCTCCATGTCGGGCACTTCGGAGACCATGCGGTCGACGACGCGGCGCGGGAAGAGACAGATTTCCACATCGGTCGCTGCTTCCGCCGTCATCTTGCTTTCCGCGAGGAAAGGACGACCGAGAAAATCCGGTGCGAATTGCAGGCCGACGATCTGCTGGCGGCCATCCGACATCATCTTCGACAGCTTCACCACGCCCTTGAGGATATTCCCATAGGACGTGACGAGTTCACCCTGGCCGAGAAGCTCGATGCCGGCTTCCATCTTCTTGCGGCTGGAGTGACGGTTGAGGTCGCAGAGCTGCTGCGGTGTCAGCGTGCTGCAAAGACCGCCGTGACGCGCCTCGCAGGAGCGGCAAACAACGGGCTCTTCCGAATTGTGGATGGTCTTCTGCAGCGTGTCCATAAGCCTTTTCCAGTGCTGGCTTTTCGGGACGATTGCGACCGTGGGTATCAAATACGGTCTCTTTAGAGGCTTGCGCCATGTAGCCGTCGTCCCCGCGTCTACTTTAGCAAGAACTTATGGCGCAATTTGATTGAAGTCAAAGTTGCAAACTGTCGCAGCGGTTACTGAAAGAGAGGAAATCGACATTTTCTTGATAAAAGGCAAATCCGGTGATGAATACCGAACTTCTTCGCAAATATTCGGGTGCAGTGCCGCGTTACACGAGCTATCCGACCGCGCCGCATTTCCACGAGGGAATCGATAACACGACCTATCGCGACTGGCTCGGCGCGCTTGGCCACAGGAACCGCATATCGCTTTACCTGCATATTCCCTATTGCGACCGCCTGTGCTGGTTCTGCGCCTGCCACACCAAGCACACGCTGAAATACGAGCCGATTGCCGTTTATCTGGAAGCACTTAAGCAGGAAATCGAAGCGGTGGGCCGCCTTGTTTCACCTGATGCCGTGGTGAGTGCCGTGCATTTCGGCGGCGGCTCTCCCACCATGCTGAAACCCGAGGACATGCGGAGCCTGATGGACTGTCTGCGGCGTCACTTCACCTTCGGACTTGCGCCCGAGATCAGTGTGGAGATGGACCCGAACGATCTGGATGACAGCCGTTACGATGCGCTTGCCGCCATCGGCATGTCGCGGGCGAGCCTTGGCGTTCAGGACTTTGATGACAAAGTGCAAAAAACCATCAACCGCATCCAGTCCTTCGAGCAGACGAAATCCGTGGTGGATGCGGTGCGGGCGAGGGGCGTGCATTCGGTCAATTGCGACATTCTTTACGGGTTGCCGTTCCAGACCTGCGAGACATTGGAGAAGACTGTCAACCAGATCGTTTCGCTCGATCCTGATCGCATCGCGCTTTTCGGTTATGCCCATGTTCCATGGATGAAGAAGCACCAGTCGCTCATTCCCGAGCACGCCCTGCCTGACATTGCCGAGCGCTACCGGCAGATGACGATGGCGGCAGAGATGCTGAAACAGGCGGGTTACAAGGCGATTGGCATCGATCATTTTGCAAAGCCGGCCGATACTTTGTGCCAGTCCGCCGACGCCGGTGCGCTGCGGCGAAATTTCCAGGGCTATACGACAGACACGGCCGATGCGCTGATCGGGCTTGGCGCATCCTCGATCGGCAGGCTGCCGCAGGGTTATGTGCAGAACATGGTGGCGACGGGGGAATATCAGCGCATCGTGGGCGAGGGCGGGCTTGCCGTCGTCAAGGGCATAGAACTGTCGGAAGAGGATCATCTGCGCTCGCATGTCATCGAAAGGCTGATGTGCGATTTCACGCTCGATCTTTCCGAGTTGCAGCATCGTTTCGGCAGGGTGAGCCATTCCGTCAGGGATCAGGCGCAGCATTTTGCCGCAAGCGACAGGGATGGCGTGGTGCGGCTGGACGCCGATATTTTCGCCGTCACGGAGGCGGGAAAGCCCTTCGTGCGTAATATCGCGGCAATCTTCGACACCTATCTGGGCAATGGACGCGGCCGTCATTCGGTTGCTGTTTAGGCAACAGTTTTGGGGCAAATTTCAAAGTTACGTCACGAAACCATTGGCTTTTTTGTGCGACTTGCCTATGTGGTGCGTCAGACAGGATAATTCATACGAACGACAATAAGGATTATGGGCGTGACAGCTACATTCGACAAGGTTGCCGACATTATCGCCGAAACCAGCGAAATCGACCGCGAAACCATTACGCCGGAGAGCCACACGATCGACGATCTGGGCATCGACAGCCTCGACTTTCTTGATATCGTTTTCGCGATCGACAAGGAATTCGGCATCAAGATTCCGCTCGAACAGTGGACGCAGGAAGTTAACGAAGGCAAGGTTTCCACCGAAGAATATTTCGTGTTGAAGAACCTTTGCGCCAAGATCGACGAATTGCGCGCAGCCAAGGGCTGATGTGACAATGCCCGCTTCAGGCGGGCATTTTCTTTTGATGCCGCCTGCGGGCAAACCATGACTAACCGACCAGAGACGGGCCGGACGAATGCTGCTTGAATATTTTCAGATGATCGACAAGGTCGAAGCCGTGGACATGACGGCGCGCACATTGAAGGCGCAGTCCGTCGTTCCCGACAAAAGCCCTGTATTCGAAGGCCATTTCCCCGGCATGCCGCTGGTTCCGGGTGTGCTCCTGATCGAGACCATGGCGCAGGCTTCCGGCATGCTGGTTCTGGCATTTTCCGATTTTGCCTCCATGCCGTTCCTGATGTCGGTGGATGGCGCCAAGATGCGCACCTTCGTGGAGCCGGGCGCCGTTCTCGACATCGAGGCCGTGCTGGAGCATGACGGTTCGGGCTTTGCCGTCACCAAGGCGAAGATCACCTCTGCCGGCAAGAAGGTCTGCGACGCGCAGCTGAAACTGCGCACCATGCCGTTCAGCGAAATCCCGCTCGGTCCCATCGTCAAGAAGCGGGCCGAGGAAGTCGGCCTGATGGCGGCCATTGCCGCGGATGCGCAGAAATAAGCGCTTCCGCCCGTTTCGAAAGAGGGCGTTTTTCCCGTCGGCCCGGTTTTGACGGATGAAAATCGTGGGCTCGCGACGGCGGATCGGGCCTTCACCATTGCCAATCCGCATCGCGCGCTTTATTCCGCAACGCATGACGTGGTTGTTCGCAACCGCTGTGGATAGCCGTGACCGTTTCGGCGGGGCCGGCTGCAAAGGATGACAGACGATGAAATCTGACAATGATGTGGTGATAACAGGGGTCGGCATCGTGACCTGTCACGGCGTTGGCAGCCAGGCGCATGTGGCGCTTCTTTCCGGAGCCGCCGTGCCGGAGCCGGTTGTCGAGACCGAAAAGTTCAAGCCCTATCCGGTCCATCCCATGCCGGAGATCGACTGGTCGGCCCAGATCGCCAAGCGCGGCGACCAGCGCCAGATGGAAAACTGGCAGCGCCTCGGCGTTTTCGCCGCCGGTCTCGCACTCGACGATGCCGGGCTGAAGGACAATGCCGAAGCCTGCGCCACCATGGACATGATCGTGGCGGCCGGCGGCGGTGAGCGCGACATCAATGTCGATACGCTGATCGTCGATGAAGCCCTGAAGCGCAATGACCGCGAAAAGCTGCTGAACGAGAAGCTGACGACGGAACTGCGCCCGACGCTGTTTCTCGCCCAGCTTTCCAACCTGATGGCCGGCAATATCTCCATCGTGCACAAGGTTACGGGTTCGTCGCGCACCTTCATGGGCGAAGAAGCGGCGGGCATTTCCGCCGTCGAAACCGCGTTCCACCGTATCCGTTCCGGCGAATCGAGCCATGCGCTGGTCGGCGGTGCCTTCTCGGCTGAGCGTCCCGACATGATCCTGCTGTTTGAAGCCATCGGCGCACATGCGCAGGGCGGCTGGCAGCCGCTGTGGTCGCGTGGCGACCAGGACGGCGGCGGCATGATTTCCGGTTCGCTCGGCGCATTTCTCGTGCTGGAATCGCGCAAGCATGCCAGCGCGCGCGGCGCGCGCATTTATGCCCGTATCGACGCCATTGAAGGTGATCGCGGCAGCCGCGATGACGGCAAGATGGAAAAGCGTATGAAGCGCCTGCTTGCGCCTGCAAAGGACAGTGCTGCGACCGTCGTGTTTTCCGGTGCCAGCGGTTATGACGATGTCACGGCCCGCGAGAAGGACATTCTCGAAAAGGCCCTGCCGAATGCCGCCATTCGTGGTTTCGGTGGTGTCACCGGCCATGGACTTGAAGCACAGTTTCCGCTCGGCCTCGCGCTCGCGGCGCTCACGCTTGAAAGCGGCGCCAAGGTTCCTACCTTCGATGCGGCTGCGGAAAAACCCATGGGCGAAGCGGCCACCGAAGCCGTCGTCACCACCGTCGGCCATGTGCGCGGCGAAGGTGTCGCCGTTCTGTCCCGCGACGTTTGAGGAGAAAGACCATGACTTCCAATTTCAGGGATCATCTCGGTCGTCCCATCGTCGCCGTCACCGGCATGGGCATCATCACGTCGCTCGGGCAGGGGCTTGCCGATAACTGGGCGGCGCTGACATCGGGCAAATCGGGCATTCACAAGATCACCCGCTTCCCGACCGAGGGGCTTTCGACCCGTATCAGCGGCACGGTGGATTTCATCGACATCCCGGTTCCGAATTCCGTCGAGCGTTCCTATGCTTTCGCCCGCGAAACCACCATCGAGGCGCTGGCGCAGGCCGGTATCTCCGGCGATTTCGACGGCCCGCTGTTTCTCGCAGCGCCGCCTATCGAGCCGGAATGGAGCGCCCGTTTCGAGCTTGCCGACCGGTCTCCGCCGGCCGCCCAGCCGGGTGACGCCTATGAACGGTTCCTGACGGCTTTCCGCCAGCGTCCCGACCCGGCGTTTCAGGAAGCTGCCCTGTTCGGCGCGATCTCCGAGCGTCTTTCCGACCGTTTCGGCACACGCGGCCTGCCGGTAACGCTTTCCACCGCCTGTGCATCCGGTGCAACCGCGATCCAGCTTGGCGTCGAAGCCATCCGCCAGGGGCGTACCGAGCGGGCGCTGACGGTTGCGACCGACGGTTCGGTCAGCGCCGAAGCGCTGATCCGCTTCTCGCTGCTGTCTGCGCTTTCGACCCAGAACGACCCGCCGGAAAAGGCCTCCAAGCCGTTCAGCAAGGACCGCGACGGTTTCGTGATCGCCGAAGGCGCTGCGACGCTGGTGCTGGAATCGCTCGAAGCGGCGGTCGCACGCGGCGCGAAGGTGCTCGGCATCATCAAGGGTGCGGGTGAAAAAGCCGACAGCTTCCACCGTACGCGGTCTTCGCCCGATGGCGGGCCGGCGATTGCGACGATCCGCGCGGCACTGGCCGATGCGGGCGTGGCCGAAAGCGATATCGGCTATATCAACGCCCACGGCACCTCGACACCGGAAAACGACAAGATGGAATATGGCTCGATGCTGGCCGTCTTCGGCGAAGGCCTGAAGGATATTCCGCTGTCGTCCAACAAGTCGATGATCGGTCATACCCTGACCGCAGCAGGCGCCGTGGAAGCGGTATTCTCGCTACAGACCATGCTGACCGGAACGCTGCCTCCGACGATCAACTACAATAATCCCGATCCGACCATCACGCTCGACGTGGTGCCGAATGTGAAGCGGGATGCTCAGGTGGGCGCGGTTCTCTCGAACTCCTTCGGGTTTGGCGGGCAGAATGCAAGCCTTGTCATGACGCGGGAACCGGCTTAACCGGTTTCGCCATAAACAGGAGCGTTTCCGAGGCAATTGCGGAAACGCTCTCGCTTCTTTGATTACGCATTCCGGCCGCAAAACGGTTACAGAGTTTTGCTGGAATAGCTTTTTAGATAACGCCCTCGGGCGAAGGACTGATACATGCGCGCTCTTCAACTCGTGGACGACCGGAAGCTCGAAAAAGTGGACCTGCCCGAACCGGATGCGCCGGCGCCGGGCGAGGTGACTCTGCGCGTCAAGGCGGTGGCGCTGAACCACATCGACGTATGGGGCTGGCGCGGCATGGCTTTCGCCAAGCGCAAGATGCCGCTCACCATTGGCGCCGAGGCTTCGGGCGTGGTCGAAGCCATCGGTCCGGGCGTTTCGAATGTGCTGCCGGGTCAGCTGGTTTCGGTCTATGGCGCGCGCACCTGCGGGCTGTGCAAGCCCTGTCGCGAAGGCCGCGACAATCTGTGCGAACATGTGCAGGGCGTGCACGGTTTCCACCTTGACGGTTTTGCGCAGGAAAAGATCAATATTCCCGCCCGCCAGCTCGTGCCGGCTCCGCATGGCATTGACGCCGTTGCTGCGGCTCTGGCGCCGGTGACCTTCGGCACCGTCGAGCACATGCTGTTCGACAATGCCAAGCTCGAGCCCGGTGAAACCATCCTCATCCATGCCGGCGGTTCCGGCATCGGCACGGCGGCGATCCAGCTTGCGAAGAAGATGGGCTGCACCGTCATCACCACAGTCGGTTCCGACGACAAGATCGAACGGGCAAAGGCGCTCGGGGCCGATCATGTCATCAACTACCGGACCGACCGTTTCGAAGGCGTCGTGCGCAAGCTGACGAAAAAGAAAGGTGTCGACGTTGTCTTCGAACATGTCGGCAAGGACACCTTCGTCGCCTCGATGTTCTCGCTGAAGCGCGGTGGCCGTCTTGTCACCTGCGGCTCCACCTCGGGCGTTTCCACCGAAATCAACCTGATGATGCTGTTCCAGCAGCAGCTGAAGCTGCTCGGCTCCTTCGGCTGCCGCATGGAAAACATGGCCAACGCCATGCAGAAGATGGCGCGTGGCATCGTTCATCCCGTCATCGACACCGAAGTCACCTTCGACGATATCGACCGGGCGCTGGAGCGCATGGAGACGCGCCAGGTGTTCGGCAAGATCGTTCTGCGGATGGACTGAGCATCTTGAAGCTGTTCCTGACACGGATTGTCCTGAAACTGGACCACTTCCGGCAGTGGCTGATCGCGACATTCGCCTTCGGCCTTCTCAATCTGCTGAAGCTTTTTCCTGCCGATGCGGGCATTCGCGCCGCCGACCGGCTGGCGCGCTTCGTGGGGCCGAAAACCGGCCGCCACAGGCTGATGCTCCATAATCTGGCGCGCGCCTTTCCGGAGAAATCCGAGGAGGAGCGGCTTGCGATCGCCATGGATAGCTGGGCCAATATGGGCCGGCTTGCGGCGGAATATGTGTTTCTCGACCGGCTGTTCGATTTCGATCCGGAAAAGAACGAACCGGGCCGCATCGAGGTCGAGGGTATTCCGACCTTTCTCGAACTGCGCGACAATCCGCGGCCCTTCATCGTCTTTACCGCCCATAGCGGCAATTTCGAGCTGTTGCCGGTCGCAAGTTCGGCCTTCGGTCTTGATGTCACGGTGCTGTTCCGGCCGCCGAACAATCCTTTCGTGGCCGACAAGGTGTTCAATTTCCGCAAGGAGCGCATGGGCAACCTCGTGCCCTCGCATGCCGGTTCCTCCTTCGCGCTGGCGCGGCAGCTGGAAAAGGGCGGCGGCGTCGGCGTGCTCGTCGACCAGAAGTTCGGCAAGGGTCTGACGACGAAGTTCTTCGGCCTTGAAGTTCGTACCAATCCGCTGCTTGCCAAGCTGGTGCGGCAGTTCAACTGCGATGTTTATCCCGCCCGTTGCGTGCGTCTTCCCGACAATCGCTACAGGCTGGAAATAGAGCCCAAGGTTGAAATTCCGCGCGATGAGAAGGGCAATGTCGACATTCAGGCGACGGCGCAGCTTCTGAACGACAAGGTGGAAAGCTGGGTGCGCGAATACCCCGGACAATGGCTGTGGTATCACGACCGCTGGGACGTGAAGCACCAGATTTGAGGTGACTGCCGTGCGGCCGGATTTTCCGCGATTTTCACGAAATTCGGCCGGGAAATTGTGCGTTTGGATGTTTTTCCATATTAGTGGAACCTCATTTTTCGTTCATGGATTATCGAAATTGAAAAATTAGCGGCTGCTGTGATATTTTGGACAACAATCCTCGCGGCGTTCCTGCGTTTCGTTACGTCATTTTTAAGCGCAAAGACGCTATAATCAGGGGGCAAAGGGTTAATCCGTTCGCATTGGGAACCGGGTTATGCCCGTTCAGGGAGAGTTGGGTTGAAAGATTTGATTGAGTTGTTCTGGCTGCGTTATACGGAACTGCAATCTGCCGTTGGTAAAAACGAAGCCGACAAGATCGCAGTGCTGGAGCGTGAACTGGAGCAGCTTCTCGAGCGGGTCGTCGGGCGCCAGACAGAAAACTCCGAGGATATTCGCGAACAGTTCCGTTTCGCCATCGACCTCCTGAACCACGAGGCGGAGGATCTCGGCTGCGTGCAGCGCAATTCCGAGCTTCTGAGAACCCTGGTCGACCGTTATGTCGGCATGCCGCCCAAGGCCAAGGTCATCGGTGACGAGGACGAGGACACACTGGAGTGGCATCACCGCCATCTGATCCTCGATGAAGACATGCTCAACGATCTGGATGAGCCGGTGGTCATCGTTTCTCCCGGCTACCGCGTGTCCTTTGCCAATGCGCTCGATGCTTTCCAGCGCAATGCGCCGGAAGGGCTTGTCGGCTGCCACATTGCCGAACTCGTCGGCGTCCACCGTTTCCAGAACGACCTCAGGGAAAAACTCGACAATTGCTTCAAGGGCGATACGTCGAAATATACCTATGCGGAAGATCAGAACGGTCGGACGATCGTGAAGTCGCTGGAAATGTCCCCCTGCTATTCCTCCGCCTACAAGCTCGTGGGTGCCATGGTGGTGATCCGGGAAATTGCCGATCGCAGACGCCGCGCCACGGCGTGACGGCAGGCGCTGATCTCTGACGACACTCTCCCGGCTTTGCGGTTTCCGGTTATTTCGGGAATATGGTTTCCCATATCGCGGCGATGGACCATGCGGATGATGCATCCGCAAGGAGCTTCGTCGCCATGGCGAGGCAGGAAAGCACCAGCAGCGGGCGGATGATCTTCGCGCCGTTCTTCATGGCGAAGCGGGAGCCGATCTGTGCGCCGATGAACTGGCCGACGCCCATGGCGAGGCCGAGCTTCCACAAGACCGCACCACCTATCGCAAACACAACGAAACCGCCGAAGTTCGAGCCGAGGTTCAGAAGCTTGGTATGGGCGGTTGCCTTCAACATGCCGAAACCGGCAAGCGCCACGAAGGCAAGCATGTAGAAGGAACCCGCGCCGGGGCCGAAAACGCCGTCGTAGAAGCCCACCAGCGGCGCGACGGTGAAGCCGAACACGAAGGGTGTGATGCGGCGATGGCTGTCGATATCGCTGAGCTGCGGCTTGAAGGCGAAATAGAGCGCAATCGCGATCAGCAGGAACGGCATGATGGTGCGCAGGAGGTCGGACGGCACGAAGGCGGCGGTGACCGCGCCGAGCCCGCCGCCGAGCATGGCCATGACGGCCATGGGCATTTGTTCCCTCAGATTGACATGGCCGCGCCGGGCATAGGCGATGGTGGCGGAGGCCGAGCCGAACTGCGATTGCAGCTTGTTGGTGCCAAGCGTATCGAGCGGCGCGATACCCATGATCAGCATCGCCGGAATGGTGATGAGACCGCCGCCGCCGGCGATGGAATCGATAAAGCCGGCAAAGATGGCGACGCAGAAGAGAACGATAAATACGTTAAGGGCGATGTCTTGCACTTGATATGTCCGGGCAGGCGGAAGGAGAGGGCTTCTTCTTTCACCGAAAGGGTGACCGCGCAATCTCTTTCTGTGCGTTCGGCTGCGGGCAGGGGATTGCGGTGTGGCCGCTTATCGCTATGTTTCCGTGGCGCGTCGCCGGAAGGACGGTTGACGCCTGAGACATATGGATGAGGGCATTATGCATAAAGTGATATTCGATACGGATCCCGGTGTAGACGACGCCATGGCGCTTCTGTTCCTGCACCGTCACCCCGATATCGATCTGATCGGCGTCACCACGGTTTTCGGCAACGCCCCCATCGATATCACCACCCGCAATGCGCTCTTCCTCAAGCGGGAATGGCAGATGACCGCACCGGTCGCGAGAGGCGCCGGCGTGACCTTCGATCCCGCCCGCAAGGAAGGCCACTGGCCGACCTTCATCCACGGCGAAAACGGTCTCGGCGATATCGATATCCCTGAGACCATCGATCTGCCGCTCGATCCGCGCCCGGCGCATCGCTTCATCATCGAGACGGTAAAGGCCAATCCCGGCGAGGTGACGTTGATCGCCGTTGGCCGCATGACCAATCTGGCGCTGGCGCTGCGCGAAGAGCCGGATTTCGCCGCGCTGGTGAAGGAGGTCATCGTCATGGGCGGTGCCTTCGACATGAACGGCAACGTGTCGCCGGCGGCCGAGGCCAATATTCATGGCGATCCGGAAGCGGCCGATCTCGTCTTCACCGCGCCCTGGCGTGTGGTTGTCGTCGGTCTCGACGTGACGACAAAAACGGTGATGACCAGCGCCTTCATGGCAGAGATGGCAGAGGCCGGCGGCAAGCCGGTCCAGCTGCTGTCCGACCTGTCGCAGTTCTACATTGATTTTTACAAGACCCGCACCGGCGACGGCATGGTGGTGCATGATAGCTGCGCCTGCGTTTATCTCGTCGCGCCGGAACTGTTTACCACCCGCAGCGGCCCGGTGCGTGTCGTCTGCGGCGGGCTTGCCGACGGCCAGACCATCCAGAAGCCTGACGGACGCGCCTTTCCGCCGGGTGATTGGGACGGGCATCCGAGCCAGCTCATCTGCACGGATATCGAGCCGGAGCGCGTGCTTTCGGTCATCCGCGCGGCAATTGTGAAGGGCGAGCGCGGCTGAACGAAAGGAATGGCCGTTCTTGAGCATGGCTTGCCTTGCATTTTCCAAGAATCTGGCGTTATGCAAGTTCCTTGATCCTATTGCGCGATCCGCCTTGCCAAAGGGGCCGAAAAGGCTGTTCCGAAGCGCAGGCGGATGATCGCGATGGCGTGTGGGCCGAGAAAAGCCTTGTAGGTTTTCCCGTGCTTTGCGCTACAATGAATAACGCCTGCCGGGTCGGTTCGTGTCGGCGGCGTTTAACAACAAAAAACGAACCTTCGTTATGGGCCGGCAGAACCGGTCCATTCCCATGAGGAAAGAGATGGAAGAGTTTCACAAGGTCCGGCGTCTGCCGCAATACGTCTTCGAACAGGTCAACCGTTTGAAAGCGAGCGCGCGAGCGGCCGGGGCCGATATCATCGATCTCGGCATGGGCAATCCCGACCTTCCGACCCCGAAGGCCATCGTCGACAAGCTCTGCGAGGTCGTTCAGGATCCGCGCACCCATCGTTATTCCTCGTCCAAGGGCATTCCCGGCCTTCGCCGTGCGCAGGCAGCCTATTATGCCCGTCGTTTCGGCGTGAAGCTGAACCCCGATACCCAGGTCGTCGCCACGCTCGGTTCCAAGGAAGGCTTCGCCAATATGGCGCAGGCCATCACGGCACCGGGTGACGTGATCCTGTGTCCGAACCCCACCTATCCGATCCATGCCTTCGGCTTCCTGATGGCGGGCGGCGTTATCCGCTCGATGAATGTCGAGCCGGATGAGAGCTTCTTCGGGCCCTTGGAGCGTGCGGTGCGCCACTCCATTCCCAAACCGCTGGCGCTGATCATCAACTACCCGTCGAACCCGACGGCGCATGTCGCCTCGCTCGATTTCTACAAGGACGTGATCGCGTTCGCGAAGAAGCACGAGATCATCGTGCTTTCCGACCTTGCCTATTCGGAAATCTATTTCGACGAAAACAACCCGCCGCCTTCGGTTCTCGAAGTTCCCGGCGCAATCGACGTTGCGGTGGAGTTCACCTCCATGTCGAAGACTTTCTCCATGCCCGGCTGGCGCATGGGCTTTGCCGTCGGCAACGAGCGGCTGATCGCGGCGCTGACGCGTGTGAAGTCTTATCTCGATTATGGCGCCTTCACGCCGATCCAGGTTGCGGCGACCCATGCGCTGAACGGCGACGGTTCCGACATCGCGGAAGTGCGCAATGTCTATCGCCGCCGCCGCGATGTGATGGTCGACACCTTCGGCAAGGCCGGTTTCGAGGTTCCGCCGCCGGCGGCGACGATGTTCGCCTGGGCGAAGATCCCGGAAAAGTTCCGCCATCTCGGCAGCCTGGAATTCTCCAAGCTTCTGGTCGAGAAGGCCGATATCGCCGTTGCTCCCGGCATCGGCTTTGGCGAGATGGGCGATGATTACGTCCGTCTCGCGCTCGTGGAAAACGAGCATCGAATTCGTCAGGCAGCGCGCAATCTGAAGCGTTTCCTGTCGAGCGCAGACGAAACGATGCACAATGTCGTTTCGCTTAACGCCCACAGATAAGGGCAACCGAAGGCGGCCGGGCCTCGGCCGCCACCATCACCAGCAAATCAGGAACATACCCATGGCAGATTCATTGAGAATCGGCATAGCGGGGCTCGGCACTGTCGGCGCTTCGCTCGTGCGCATCCTCCAGCAGAGAAGCAACGAACTTGCGATTACCTGCGGACGCGCGATTGAGATTATTGCGGTGAGCGCGCGCGACCGTTCGCGCGACCGCGGCATCGATCTCAAGGGTATTACCTGGTTCGATACGCCGGAGCAGCTGGCGAGCGAAGCCGATATCGACGTGTTCGTCGAACTGGTCGGTGGCGCTTCGGGGCAGGCGGAAAATGCGGTGCGGGCAGCGCTGGCACGTGGTCTCCACGTGGTGACGGCCAACAAGGCGCTGCTTGCCAAGCACGGTGTTGAACTGGCGACCATTGCCGAAGACAAGGGTGCGCTTCTCAACTTCGAGGCGGCGGTGGCCGGCGGTATCCCCGTCATCAAGGCGCTGCGTGAGTCTCTCACCGGCAACCATGTGTCGCGCATCTACGGCATCATGAACGGCACCTGCAACTACATCCTCACCAAGATGGAGAAGGAAGGGCTGTCCTTCGAGGCCTGTCTGAAGGAAGCGCAGCGGCTGGGTTATGCCGAAGCCGATCCGGCTTTCGATATCGAGGGCAACGACACCGCCCACAAGCTCGCCATTCTGACGACGCTTGCCTTCGGCAACAAGATTTCGGCCGACGACATCTATCTGGAAGGCATCACCAATATTTCCAGCGAGGACATTCAGGCGGCCGCCGAACTCGGTTACCGCATCAAGCTTCTCGGCGTGGCGCAGGTGACCGAATCCGGCATCGAGCAGCGCGTTCATCCGACCATGGTGCCGCTCGATTCCGTTATCGCCCAGGTGGATGGCGTCACCAATGCGGTGGCGATCGAATCCGACATTCTCGGCGAATTGCTGATGGTCGGCCCGGGTGCGGGCGGCAACGCCACGGCATCCGCTGTGCTGGGCGATATCGCCGATATCGCCAAGAGCCGTCCGGGCGCCCAGCAGGTGCCGGTTCTCGGCCGTCCGGCAAAATCGCTGACGGAATACCGCCGCGCCAAGATGAAGAGCCATGAGGGCGGTTATTTCATCCGCCTGACGGTGAAGGACCAGGCCGGCGTCTTCGCCTCCATCGCCACCCGCATGGCTGACAATAACATCTCGCTGGAATCCATCGTGCAGCGCCAGCGCGTGCATGTGGAAGGCGCGCCGCAGACCATCATCCTCGTCACCCATGCGACGATGGAAGATGCGATCCGCAAGGCCGTCAAGGCGATCAAGAACGAGAAATATCTCGTCAGCGAGCCGCAGGTCATCCGCATCGAGCGCACCTGAGACGCTTCTTTATCTTGATATTATCGAGGGCCGCGCTTCCGGATGGAGGCGCGGTTTTTCGTTGTATGACTGCCTTCATCATGCCGGTGGTCTCACGCCCATAAAATTTGGGGGGGACGGCGTCAGAACCGCTGGAAAACAAGGCGATTCGGCACTATGGTTAATCCTGTTCACCAAGCGAGGGAGGCGTGGCCGTGACATCGATCATCCTGTTCAAGGACAATAAGCGCGCAGGCGTTCTGGCAGCCCATCACCGGGCGCGGCCGCACACTGCCAATGACAATATTCGCAGCATGGAATTCGATATCGGGGAGCATGAGCGCAACTGGTGCTCGCTTGCCGTTTTCTCGCTGCTGCTGCTCGTTGGAGCCGTCTCGATCGTCAGCCCGTTCTTTTCGATTTTTTCGGTGTGAACCCGCGAATGCGCGTTTTTGCTTGAAAAACGCGCCACCGCCATTTAGCCCGTTCTAATCATTAAGGCGCGGATAGGCGCGCAGGACAGGACGAAGGGGCAGGATGGCAATGATGGAGCCGGCCGATACCGTGGCCCGCGCATTTTTAAGCGTGGAGCGGTCGGCGACAGAACAGCGCTGGGTGTCGCGGCTGGATCAGGCCGGTCAGAACCGCGCGCTGGCGATGTCCCAGATCCATGCCATTCCCGAACTGATCGCACGCGTGCTTGCCGGGCGTGGGGTAGGCGTCGATGACGCACTGGCGTTCCTCGATCCGACCATCCGTTCCCTGATGCCCGATCCGCATATGCTGACCGATTGCGAGAAGGCCGCCGGGCGGCTGGTGCGTGCCATCGAGACCGGCGAGAAGGTGGCGATATTCGGCGATTACGATGTCGACGGCGCCGCCTCTTCCGCGTTGATGTATCGCTTTCTTGCGCATTTCGGGCTGACACCTGAGATTTATATTCCCGACCGCATTTTCGAAGGCTACGGGCCGAACCCGGCGGCGATGCAGCAGCTTGCCGCCAATGGCGCGACGCTGATCGTGACGGTCGACTGCGGCTCCACCAGCCATGAGTCGCTCAAGGCTGCGAAAGACGCCGGAACGGATGTGGTGGTGATCGATCACCATCAGGTCGGCACGGAGTTGCCGCCGGCCGTGGCGCTGGTCAATCCCAACCGGGAGGACGATCTTTCGGGGCAGGGGCATCTCTGCGCCGCCGGTGTGGTGTTCCTGGTGCTGGTGGCCACGTTGCGGCTGTTAAAGGACAGACGCAACCGGCAGGCCTTCACGCTCGATCTGCTGTCGCTTCTCGATATCGTCGCGCTTGCGACAGTCTGCGATGTGGTGCCGCTAAAGGGGCTGAACCGCGCTTATGTGGTGAAGGGGCTGATCGCTGCGCGCCATATGAACAATGCCGGGCTGGCGGCACTGTTTAAAAAGGCCGGACTGGGCGGGCCTGTGACCCCCTATCATTTCGGCTTCCTGATCGGGCCGCGCATCAATGCCGGCGGCCGCATCGGCGATGCTGCGCTTGGCAGCCGTTTGTTGACCCTCGATGATTCCTCGCAGGCCGAGGTGATTGCCGAGCGGCTGGATGAGCTTAATCGCGAGCGGCAGGCGATGGAAGCGGCCATGCTGGCGGAGGCCGAGGCCGAGGCGCTGTTCGAATATGGCGACGGCTCGGGTGCAGGCGTCATCGTCACCGCGCGCGAGAACTGGCATCCGGGTATTGTCGGATTGCTTGCCTCGCGCCTGAAGGATCGATTCCGTCGTCCGGCTTTCGCCATTGCTTTCGATCCCTCCGGCAAGGGTACCGGCTCCGGCCGCTCGATCAACGGTTTCGATATGGGCCGCATGGTGCGCGCCGCCGTGGAGGCGGGATTGCTGGTCAAGGGGGGCGGTCACGCCATGGCGGCTGGCCTGACGGTCGAGCGCGCCAATCTGGGCAGGCTTCGGACTTTCTTCGAGGAGGCGGCGGCCAGGACGGTGAACGAGCTGGTGGAAAGCAGCGTGCTGAAAATCGACGGTGCCATCGGCGCCTCGGGTGCGACATTGCAGCTTGTCGACCAGCTGGAGCAGGCCGGTCCTTATGGTTCGGGTCATTCACAGCCGATCTTTGCCGTGCCGGCGCATCGCCTGCGCGATGTGCGGCTTGTGGGCACAGCGCACGTCAAGATCACGCTGGAGGCCATGGATGGCTCCCGGCTGGACGGTATCGCCTTTCGTGCTGCTGAAGCTCCTCTGGGGCAGATGCTGCTGAATGCGCGCGGCAGGAACATTCACGTTGCAGGCACCGTTGGCGCCGATCTCTGGCAGGGCCAGAGGCGCGTGCAGTTGCGCGTTCTGGACGCGGCTTTCGCACCCTGAGCGAGCTGCAAACGATCCTTGGTTTTACGGAAGCAACGTTTTGTACGGACAGATCAGACGGGTATCGGCATCTTTACGCGATGCGTGAAGATCTGCGTGCAGGCTGTTGATTTTTAGGGAGAAGCAAGTGGCACGCCCTAGGGGAGTCGAACCCCTCTTTTCAGAATGAAAATCTGACGTCCTAACCGATAGACGAAGGGCGCGTGCGCTTGTGGTGTGGCGCCCTTATAGTCAGGCTCCGGTTGGTCCGCAAGCGGAAAAATTGATTTTTTCCGCTTCGTGACGAGTTTTTTTATGGAAGCCGAAAGGGCTGTGGAAAACTGTGGTGGAACCGGCCAAGACCTTGAAATATCGCCCCAATCGCTGCGGGCGATAATGCCCTCATACCGCGTGAAAGGTCAGTAAGGCGGATTTCCGACCCTTAGCTGGCATCAAGCTGCGGTCCGGGACGAATGGACGCTGTGGTCGGGGTGAGGGGAAAGGCAAGCCGGTTGATCTGCCGGGTGGCATTTCATCCGGCTTGCCTTCCATCGGGGGACGCCATTCTAACGTGCCGACCGGGAATCGGTTCCGCGGCAGTGGAGACGCGCGAAAAATTCACGACGATGATCGGATGATGGAGATATTTTAAAGGGGGAACACGAAGGCAAGTGGCACGCCCTAGGGGAGTCGAACCCCTCTTTTCAGAATGAAAATCTGACGTCCTAACCGATAGACGAAGGGCGCGTGCGCTTGTGGTGTGGCGCCCTTATAGTCAGGCTCCGGTTGGTCCGCAAGCGGAAAAATGCATGATTTGACAAAAAAATGACATGGGCGGCCACAAGCCCTGAAAAACAAGGATTTCTGTTTCGTAACAAATGGTTAAATGGTTGGGGCGGTGCGGTTTTGAGGCCTTTCGCTTGGGGCGCAGGCTGTGAAACGACGACTCAGAGCGGCTTTGGCTGAATTGGAACCGAACAGCCAGAGAATGAAGAGGGAGGACACGTTTGCCGTCATCCTCGCCCTTGAGGCACTGCTGTCCGGTTTAAATTTCTGGGTACTTTATATGGCATGGAAATTGACGGTGAACGTTGCGCATTTTTCTCAACGTCATCCTTGGGCTTGTCCCAAGGATCTAAACACGTCAACAAAATCAAGACGTTGCGGATCCTCGGGACAAGCCCGAGGATGACGTCAGAGTGTTTGGCGAGGTTTGCCCTTCATCGAAAGAACGCCCATACTTCATTCGTGTCCAAAAGGAAAGTGACGTCTGACCTTCATTAAAAATCAATGTTATAGGCGGCGCGTGAAAATTTAAATCAGACAGCAGTGCCTCAAGGGCGAGGATGACGGTGGGCGTCGCGCACTGTTCCTGCAACAAAAAAAAACGGGGCCGAAACGGCCCCGTTGGATGATGCGTTGATGGTAAAAGGTCTCAGTGCAGAATCTGGCTGAGGAACAGTCGGGTGCGCTCGTGCTGCGGATTGTCGAAGAATTCGGCGGGCGAATTCTGTTCGACGATCTGGCCCTGGTCCATGAAGATGACGCGGTTGGCGACCTGGCGGGCGAAGCCCATTTCGTGGGTCACGCACAGCATGGTCATGCCGTCTTCGGCGAGGCTGACCATGGTGTCGAGCACTTCTTTCACCATTTCCGGATCGAGCGCCGAGGTCGGCTCGTCGAACAGCATGATCTTCGGCTTCATGCACAGCGAGCGGGCAATCGCCACACGCTGCTGCTGGCCGCCGGAGAGCTGGCCGGGATATTTATGGGCCTGCTCGGGGATCTTGACGCGCTTCAGATAGTGCATCGCCACTTCTTCGGCTTCCTTCTTGGGCATCTTGCGAACCCAGATCGGCGCCAGCGTGCAGTTTTCGAGGATGGTCAGATGCGGGAAGAGGTTGAAGTGCTGGAACACCATGCCAACCTCGCGGCGCACCTCGTCGATCTTCTTGAGATCGTTGGTGAGCTCGATGCCATCGACATTGATCGTACCCGACTGATGTTCTTCCAGCCGGTTGATGCAGCGGATCATGGTCGACTTGCCCGACCCCGAAGGACCGGCGATGACGATGCGCTCGCCTTTCATGACTTTCAGATTGATGTCGCGCAGCACGTGGAAGTCGCCATACCACTTGTTCATGCCGATGAGTTCGATTGCCACGTCCGTTGTCGAGACGGCCAGTTTTTTTGCTTGGGTTTCTGCCATTTGAGCGTCCCTTATCGTTTATGCCCGGTGTCGAGGTGCCGTTCCATGAACAGCGAATAACGCGACATGCCGAAGCAGAATATCCAGAATACGAAACCAGCGAAAATATAGCCAGTCATGGCGGTGACGGGTGTCGCCCAGTTCGCATCCGATTGGTTGAGTGTGACAATGCCGAGCAGATCGAACATGCCGATGATCGAGACCAGCGACGTGTCCTTGAACAGCCCGATGAAGGTGTTGACGATGCCCGGAATGACGAGCTTCAGCGCCTGCGGCAGCACGATCAGCCTCGTCTTCTGCCAGTAGTTCAGGCCGAGCGAATCCGCCCCTTCATATTGTCCCTTCGGAATGGCCTGCAGACCGCCGCGGATCACCTCCGCCATATAGGCCGAGGAGAACAGCGACACGCCGACCAGTGCGCGCAGGAACTTGTCGAAGGTCCAGCCTTCGGGCAGGAACAGCGGCAGCATGATGCTGGCGAAGAACAGGACGGTGATCAGCGGAATGCCTCTGATAACCTCAATGAAGAGCACGCAGAGCATCTTGATGACCGGCAGGTTCGACCGCCGGCCGAGTGCCAGAAGAATGCCGAAGGGCAGCGACACCGTGATCCCGAAGAACGACAGGATGAGCGTCACCATCAGGCCGCCCCAGAGCTGCGTTTCCACCTTCGGCAGGCCGAAGACGCCGCCGATGAGCAGGAAAAACGCAATGAAGGGCAGGATGATGAAAAGCGCCAGCGCATTCAGTCGCTTGAACGGCGCTTTTGGAATCAGCATCGGTATCAGCAGGATGGCGAACGTCACCATCACGAGGATGGGACGCCAGCGTTCGTCGATCGGGTAACGGCCGAAGACGAATTGTCCGAGCTTGGCCGAGACGAACGCCCAGCATGCCCCGGACTGACCGTCCGGAAGCGCACCGCCCTGTGAAGCGGTCAGGCAGGCGATGCGATCGCTGCCGGTCCATACCGCGTCGATGAACAGCCACTTGACGATCGGCGGCACCAGATAGGCGAGCAGGGCAAGGGCGAGAACCGTAAGGACAGTGTCCTTCGGCGTGGCGAAGAGTTTGGTGCGCAGCCAGTGACCGAAGCCGACGGCGCTCGAGGGCGCGGGTTTGGCGTCCTCGATGGTCTGTCGCACAAAAGCGTGATTGCTGATCGTCATCGTTATCGCTCCACCAGGGCCATTTTCGCGTTGAACCAGTTCATGACCACGGCCGTGAGAATGGACAGCGAGAGATAGATGACCAGCCAGATTGCAACGACTTCGACCGCCTGTCCCGTCTGGTTCAGGATCGTGCCGCCGACGGAGACGATGTCGGCGAAACCGACAGCGACCGCAAGCGAGGAGTTCTTGGTGAGGTTGAGATACTGGCTTGTCAGCGGCGGGATGATGATGCGCATCGCCTGCGGAACGACGATCAGGCGCGTCGTGGTGCTGGAGCGAAGCCCGAGCGCATCCGCAGCCTCCGTCTGGCCCTTCGCCACGGCCTTGATGCCGCCGCGAACGATCTCGGCGATGAAGGAGGCGGTGTAGAAGGAAAGCGCCAGAAACAGCGACATGAATTCAGGTGCGACGACCGCGCCGCCCGAGAGATTGAAGCGCCCGGCAATCGGGTAGTCGAATGTCAGCGGCGCCCCGAGCGCCAGAAATGTCGCCAGCGGCAGGCCGATGACGAGAAGCGCGACCGTTATTCCGGTGCGGAACTGCTGGCCGGTTTTTTCCTGTCTGGCTTTCGCCCAGCGGTAAACGAAGACGCTGAGAATGATGGCGACGAGGAAGGCCAGCGGTATCAGCCAGGTGCCTTCTCCCCAAAGCGGCTTGGGAAAGAAGAAGCCGCGATTGTTGAGGTAGCTTCCGAGCGGCAGCTCCAGCGAGTCGCGCGCCTGCGGCAGAACCGAGATGACGCCCTTGTACCAGAAGAAGATGACGAGCAGCGGCGGGATGTTGCGGAAGATTTCCACATAGGCCTGCGCGAGTTTCGAAATCAGCCAGTTGTTGGACAGCCGGGCGATGCCGACGATGAAACCGATGATCGAGGCGGCGATGATGCCGAAGAATGCGACCTGGATCGTATTGAGAATGCCAACGAGCAATGCCCGGCCATAGGTTGCGTCGCTGGTATAAGCGATCAGCGACTGGCCGATGTCGAAACCGGCTCTTCCGTTGAGGAAGCCGAAACCGGATGAAATGTTTGCCCGTTGAAGATTGGTGATCGTATTCGTCACGATGATCCAGACGAAAGCGGCCAGGATGACGACTGTCAGAACCTGATAGAAAATTCCGCGTATACGTGGATCGTAGATAAGTGACGACGCGCTTTGCGCGCGCGATCGTTGCGAACTGACCGCGTTGCCTGCCATAGGCACCTTTCCCTTTTATGTGCTCTTTGCGAGCTTATTTATATAATTTGAAGCGGAGGCCGGGCGTTGCCCAGCCTCCTTATGATCCAGCCGTGATGGGGCCGATCAACGGACCGGCGGTGCGTATTGCAGGCCGCCCTTGGTCCACAGCGCGTTCTGGCCGCGCTCGATCTTCAGCGGCGAGCCAGCGCCGACGTTGCGGTCGAAGACTTCGCCGTAGTTACCCACCAGCTTGATGATGTTGTAGGCCCAGTCGTTGGTCACGCCGAGATCGGTGCCGATCTTGGTGCCTTCTTCGGTGCCGAGCAGACGCTTTACGTCCGGGTTGGCGCTGGTCTTCTGTTCGTCGACGTTCTTGGAGGTGATGCCAAGTTCTTCGGCGTTGACCATCGCATAGTGAACCCAGGTCACGATGTCGAACCACTGGTCGTCACCCTGGCGAACGGCCGGGCCGAGCGGCTCCTTGGAGATGACTTCCGGCAGAACGACGTTTTCGTCCGGGTTCTTCAGCTTCAGACGGATTGCGTAGAGGCCGGACTGGTCGGTGGTGTAAACGTCGCAACGGCCCGAATCGTAAGCGGAGGTTGCGTCGGATTCCTTTTCGAAGACGACCGGGTTGTACTGCAGATTGTTGGTCTTGAAGTAGTCGGCCAGGTTGAGCTCGGTGGTCGTGCCGGTCTGAACGCAGACGGCGGCGCCGGAGAGTTCGAGAGCGGACTTCACGTTGAGGCTCTTCTTGGCGATGAAGCCCTGGCCGTCATAATAGTTGACGGTGCGGAAGTTGAAGCCAAGCGACGTGTCGCGGCTGATCGTCCAGGTGGTGTTACGGGTCAGAACATCGACTTCGCCGGACTGCAGGGCCGGAAAGCGGTCCTTGCTCGAAAGGGCGACGAACTTGGCTTTCGACGGATCACCGAAAACCGCGGTGGCAATACCACGGCAATAGTCCACGTCGATGCCGGACCATTCGCCCTTGTCATCGGGATTGGAAAATCCCGGAATGCCAGCGCTGACGCCGCAGGTAACGAAACCTTTCGACTTGACGTCCTGAAGCGTTGCAGCCGAAGCGACCGAGGCTCCTCCCAAAACTGCTGCGCCGATGGCGGCTGACAGAATTGCCTTTTTCATTTTTCCCAACCTTTGTTTGTTATCGTCACTTGGAAGAGGACCGGCATGTTTGTTTTGCCCCAGCTCCCCCTTCAGCGAAATCTTTTTCGATCCGCTTTTTCTATCACAATCGCAATTGGCAGCGGGGTCAAGACGTGCGGGCAATAATTGTGCCTATAAAACGGAATTTTCCAAATTTTGGTCGGGAAGTGTGCAAAGGGTGAAAATATAAGCATATTTTTGCTGAATTCTGCATTTGCACAATATTTGTATACTTGTTGTATTCTGTTTGATCATGGATCAATCGACGCGATTTGCAAAGCGCGGCGGGACTTGACCTGACGTTTCGCTCTTAGCATTGTCGCACGCGTCAATGTTCCTTCGAAAGCTGATCTGAAATGACCAAGACAAATGACCTGCTTTCCGCCGCAGGTGTGAATACGCGCCTGGCCCATGGCGGCAACGATCCCGCGGACTGTTTCGGTTTCGTCAACCCGCCCATCGTGCGCGGCTCGACCGTACTTTTTCCCGATGCGGAGACGCTTTCGACCGAAAACCAGAAATACACCTACGGCACCCATGGCACGCCGACGACGGATGCGCTGTGCAATCTCGTCAATGAGCTGGAAGGTTCTTTCGGAACCATTCTCGTGCCCTCCGGGCTTGCGGCGATCACCGTTCCATTTCTTGCTTATCTTAGCGCGGGCGATCACGCCCTGGTGGTTGATTCCGTCTATTTCCCGACCCGCCGCTTCTGCAATGCGATGCTGAAGAAGCTGGGCGTCGAGATCGAATATTACGATCCGTCCATCGGCGAGGGTATCGAGGCGCTCATCCGGCCGAACACCAGGCTGGTGCATCTGGAAGCGCCGGGTTCCAACACTTTCGAGATTCAGGATGTGCGGCTGATTACGGAGATCGCTCACCGGCACGATTGTGTGGTGACGATGGACAATACCTGGGCGACGCCGCTTTATTTCAGGCCGCTCGATTTCGGCGTCGACATTTCCATTCACGCCGCCACCAAATATCCATCCGGTCATTCCGACGTGTTGATGGGCTTCGTTTCGGCCAATGAAAAGCACTGGAAGGCGCTTTATCAGGCCAATGCCAATCTCGGCATCTGCGTCACCTCCGACGATGCCTATCAGATCCTGCGTGGCATGCGCACCATGGGAATAAGGCTGGCGCACCATCAGAAAAGCGTGCTCGACATCGCCACATGGCTGGAGGGCCGGAACGATGTGGTTCGCGTGCTGCATCCGGCCTTGCCGAGCTTTGCCGGGCACGAACTCTGGAAGCGCGATTTCAAGGGCGCGAGCGGTGTCTTCTCCTTCGTGCTGAAGGCGGAAGAAGGCAAATACAAGCAGGCGGCTGCCGCCTTCCTGAATGCGCTGACCTTCTTCGGGCTCGGCTATTCCTGGGGCGGATATGAATCGCTTGCCGTTTCGGTCTCGCTTGTCGACAGGACCATCGCCAAGGGCCCGTCTGAAGGGCCGGTCATCCGCCTGCAGATCGGGCTCGAGGATGTCGCCGATCTCAAGAAGGACCTCGAGGCCGGATTTGCGGCAGCGGCCGGGGTCTGACCAAGCCCTCAGCCTCAGCCTCAGCCTCAGCCCTTCGCGCGGTAGCCGTAGAGCCAGTCGAAGTCCTTCAGGAAGGCTTCCGTGGGACGGGTGGAAAACACGAGATCCCGGGCAATGCGGACCGGGCCTCTGGCATGATAGGCAAAACGATTGAGAGAGGCCCGCTTGCGGGCCTTTTCTATGCGCGGCAGGCGCAACGCCTCGAAGGTGGCGAGCGCCTGCGGCACGGGCAGGGGCTTTTCGCTGTCGCTGCCTGCCATCGTTCCCGCAAGTTCAAACGCATCCTCTATCGCCATGGCCGCGCCCTGGGCGGCGAAGGGCATCATTGCATGCGCCGCATCGCCGATCAGCACCGTGTCGCGGCCATTGTGCCAGCGGCCGGGGCCGGGGCCGGCCTGATAGAGCGGCCAGAAGGTTGGATTTTCAGACGAATCGAGCAACCGGACGATGTCAGGGTTGAAGCCGCGAAACTGTTCCAGCAGCATGGCCTTCTGCCGCCCGCTCGATTCCGCCCGCCAGGTTGCGCCGGGGTCAGCACCGAGCGCAATGGCGACGATGTTGAAGCCGCCGACTTCCTTGAGCGGATAGGCGACGATATGGCCGCCCGAGCCGAGATAGGCGGTGACGGCGCGTTTGTTGACGGCGGATGGCACAGCGTCCGCGGCGACCGTGAAGCGCCAGGCGACATTGCCGGAGAAGGTGGCTGTGGGCGCCGAAGGCACGGCGAAACGGGCCGCCGACCAGACGCCATCCGCGCCGACGATCAGATCGTGATCGCGGAAGGTGGTTGCGGCAATCACATCCACTGTGGCGTTTTCGATGCGTTTGCCGAGATGCAGCCGGCAGAGCGGATTGCTTGTCACCGCCTGGAGAAGCGCGTTTTGCAGCGTCGAGCGGTGCAGCACGCCATAGGGTGCGCCCCAGCGTGTGCGGGCAACGGCGCCCATCGGCAGGGAAAGCAGCGTCGCCAGCGATTTTCCGGAGGCGAGGTCGACGCTGACCGGTTCAGTCCAGCGCGCCTCGATATCAGGCAGGGCCCCGAGCGTGGCCAGAATGCGGGCGGCATTGGGGGAAAGCTGCAGGCCGGCGCCGACTTCCGCCAGCTCGCCGGCCTGTTCGATGATGTCACAGTCGATCCCGTGCCGGGCAAAGGAAAGGGCAGCGGTGAGACCGGCGATGCCGGCACCGACAATGGCTACGGATTTGATGGGCATTGGTGCGCCCCGATCAGGAAAAGTGGAAGGTCAGGCGGCCTTCACGTGGAAGACGCAGCCCGGAGGATTGGTCTGCTCGGCCTTCAGCGACGGATTGTAGCGGAAAAGGGTGGAGCAGTAGGAACAGACCTTCTCGTTGTCGTCGCCCATATCGATGAAGATATGCGGATGATCGTAAGGCACGGAAGCGCCGGTGCACATGAATTCCTTGACGCCGATCTCGATCATGCGGTGTCCGCCATCGTTCTGGAAGTGGGGAATGGAATGCCCGGCCATGTTCGTCTCCAAATGCAATATCGTTATCGAGCCGCGATCCGTCGTCGCGTGCCGGCTCGTCGTTGCGGATATGTAGCCTCAAACGCATTGCATCTCCATAAAAATCGTCAGCAAAACATGTTCAATCTTGCGCTTTCCTGCCATATGGTCCGGCAAAAAGGATGTCCTTGATGAATCTCAACACGCCGCAATTTTCCGATTTTTCCCATGATGGCCTTCGCCTTGCCTATTTCGACGAGGGTGATCCGGCGGGCGATCCGGTCTTGCTGATCCACGGCTTTGCCTCCAGCGCCAATGTGAACTGGGTGCATCCCGGCTGGGTAAAGACACTGGGCGAGGCGGGCTACCGGGTGATCGCCATCGACAATCGCGGCCATGGCGCAAGCGACAAGCCGCATGATCCGGAAGCCTATTATCCTCCCGTCATGGCCGGGGATGCGGTGGCGCTGCTCAATCATCTCGGCATAGCTGAAGCCCATGTGATGGGATATTCCATGGGTGCGCGCATTTCCGCCTTTCTGGCCATGGCCCATCCGGAGCGTGTGCGTTCGCTGGTGTTCGGCGGGCTCGGTATCGGCATGGTGGAAGGTGTCGGCGACTGGGACCCGATTGCCGAGGCGCTTCTCGCCCCTTCGCTCGATGTCGTCACCCATGAGCGCGGCCGCATGTTCCGCGCCTTTGCCGACCAGACGAAAAGCGACCGGCTGGCGCTTGCCGCCTGTATCGAGACGTCCCGGGTTCTCGTCACGCGAAAACAGGCGGAAAAGATCGATGCGCCGACGCTGATTGCGGTCGGAACGAAGGATGATATCGCCGGGTCGGGTGAAGCGCTTGCCGCGATCATGCCGCATGCGCGGGCCATCGACATTCCCGGCCGCGACCACATGCTGGCCGTTGGCGACCGGGTGTTCAAGGCGGCGGTGCTGGAATTTTACCGCTCGCTTTGATCTCAACCATTTCCAGCAAAAGCGGAGCCCGGTTTTCTCTCCGGAAATGCGACAAGGCTCAGGACGGCAAGAAACGGTTTTTCATGCTGCATGAAAAAAAACTGAAGCATTGTCGTCTTTAAAGTCGTCATTCGAATCCCATTTCTAATGCACGTCTTTTTCTGTATAAAGAACGACCACTGCAAACGAGGAGACCATTCATGGTCGCACGTACCGAGGCCCGTCAGCCTGAACAGCTGGCGATCGTCGATCCCATCTGGGGTAGCCTGCTCAATGAAGCCCGTAGTGCGGCGGCACAGGATCCGCTGCTTTCGGCCTTCCTTTATTCGACGATCCTCAATCACCGGTCCCTCGAAGACTGTGTGATCTACCGTATCTGTGAACTCCTCGATCATCCCGACATGCAGGCCGTGCTTCTGCGCCAGACCTTCCAGGACATGCTGGATGACTGGCCGGAATGGGGAAGCGTGCTGCGCGTCGACATTCAGGCCGTTTACGACCGCGACCCCGCCTGCACGCGCTTCATGGAGCCGCTGCTCTATTTCAAGGGGTTTCAGGCGATCCAGACCCACAGGCTCGCTCACTGGCTGCTGCAGAAGGGCCGCAAGGATTTTGCATTTTATCTGCAAAGCCGTTCCTCGAGCATCTTCCAGACCGATATCAATCCGGCCGCGCGCATCGGCAAGGGCATCTTCCTTGACCATGCGACCGGGCTTGTGGTCGGCGAGACGGCTGTCATCGGCGACAACGTTTCCATTCTCCACGGGGTGACGCTTGGCGGCACCGGCAAGGAGGGGTCGGACCGTCACCCGAAGATCGCCAATGGCGTGATGATCGGCGCGGGTGCAAAAATCCTCGGCAATATCGAGATCGGCAGCTGCTCGCGCATTGCCGCCGGTTCCGTGGTGCTGAAGCCGGTTCCGCCGAAGACAACGGTTGCCGGCGTGCCGGCGCGTGTGGTGGGAGAAGCAGGGTGTTCCGAACCCTCGCGCCTGATGGACCAGCTCATCGGAGCCGATATCTGACCGGGCCGTTTGTGCTCAGACGGGTTCGGCATTTTCACGGTCGTCCGTGTGGAAGACACGGATGACTTGCCGCTTTCACTTTACTTTGGCCTTTGTCCCATGCCAAAAGCGGGCCAACGCGAACCGCACAGGAGAATAGTGGTGAAAGCCGACGAAATCAAAAAACTCGACGCCTATTTCAAGCGCACCTTCAACGAGAAGATGATCGTCAAGGCGCGCCCGCGCAAGGATGATTCCGCCGAAGTGTATCTGGGCGAAGAGTTTCTCGGCGTCGTCTACATCGATGACGAGGACGGCGACCGTTCCTACAACTTCTCCATGGCAATCCTCGACGTCGATCTCTGATCGTCACCATCCGGTGACGGATGGAGTTTTGCATTAAAGCACTCGCCCGTGGCGGTTACGCCGCGGGCGATTTGTTTTGTCGCGGGGTGATCTGCATCATCAGCCGCTCCCGCGGTCGCAATGTCACCCGCATCAGCGGTTCCGCGGATGCCGTGTTTCTGTTTTCGAGGTGGATCGTCTGCAGGATGACGGCAAGGATCGCCACGGCCTCCATCATGGCAAAAGCATTGCCGATGCAAACGCGCGGTCCGGCGCCGAAGGGCATATAGGCATAGCGATGGCGTGCCTTCACCTTTTCAGCTTCGAAGCGGGACGGGTCGAAGCGGTCGGGCTCATCCCACAGGGCCGTGTGGCGGTGCAAGGCGTAGATCGGCACATAGAGAACGGTTCCGGCCGCAATATCGTGTTCGCCAAGCCTGAAGTCCTGCAGCGCGGTGCGGGTGATGACGGGGGCAGGCGGGTAAAGCCGCATCGCCTCCGAAAACACCTGCCTGATATAGCCAAGGCTGGCGATATGTTCCGCCGCAACCGGCTTGCCGGCGGTGACGGTCTCGATTTCCTCGATGATCTTTCGTTCCACGTCCCGGTTTTGCGAGAGAAGGTGAAATGTCCAGGCAAGGCCGAGCGCGGTCGTTTCATGGCCGGCGGTGATGAAGGTCAGCAGATTGTCGATGATATCAGTGTCGTTCATCATCCGGCCGGTTTCCGGGTCTTTCGCTTCCAGAAGCATGGAGACGAGATCGGCTCTGTCGACCGGGTTTTTCCTTCGCCCGGCTATCACCGTCGCAAGGCTGGCGCGCAGATAATCCACCGAGGCCCGGGCCTTGCGCCGGCCCGGATGCGGCAGCCATTCCGGGGCGCCCAGCATGGCGAGCGCGAAGGTCCATCCGGTCGGCTTGAGATAGTCGGTAATGCTTTGCTCCACGCGGCCGATATCGATGCCATAGCCGCCGGACATCATGGTTTCGACGATGATGTCAAAGGTGGTGCGCATCATTTCATGGCCGATATCGATGTCGGCGACGGGTGAAGACAGCCAGCGCCTTTGCGTGCGCTGTGCCGTCTCGATCATGACCGGCAGCAATTCCAGCAGCTTTTCATGGCGGAAGGCGGCGGCGACGGATTGTCTTTGCCATTTCCAATGATCGCCATCGGCGGTGAGAAGGCCCTGGCCGAGAGCGGGACCAAGCGCCCGGCGCACATCCTCACCTTTTCCAAGCAAGGGGGCATTCTTCACCAGAGCCTCGTGGATCAGCACGGGATCGGCAAGATGGACGCGCATGATGCCGCCAAGGCGGTTGAAGACCGCCGGCTCGCTGAATATCTCCGGCGGCAACGCCTTCAACGGATTACGGATCAGCGAGAATGCGAGGCGGGCCGTGGCGAGCTTGGATAGGGATTGCGGTCCGCTCGTATCGATGGACGGGGTGCGAAGGCCGGTTTCGGTCATCTGCTGGTCCTTTATGCCCGTTGAACAATGACAAGCTGCTGTTAAGGTGTGTACCTTATTTTGGATAATTTAAGGTGTGCACCTTAAATTTCAATAGCGGATACGGTTTCAATAATGAGCGACGATACGAAACGATTGGCGCGATCACGGTCTTCCACGCGCGACAGGATAGTGGACGCCGCTCTCGATCTCTTCAACGGGCGGGGGCCAGACCGTGTGACGACTGCGGAAATCGCCGAAGCGGTGACGATCAACGAGGGCAATCTCTATTACCATTTCCGTACCAAGGAAGTGCTGGTTCTTGCTCTTTTTGCGCGTTTCGAGGCCGATGCACTGGCTCTGGTCGCGACTATCGATGGGGCGGACGAGGGGGCTGCGGAGACCTATGCCGGCTTTCTGCGACAATGGTTCTCACTGGTCTGGAATTACCGTTTTCTGTTTCGTGATCTGGTGGGCCTGATGGCGCTCGCGCCGGGGCTGGTGGAGCCGGTCAGGACGATAAGCGCGGCAATGCGGCTTGCCGTCGGCGATATCGTCGGGCGAATGCAGAAGGCGGGGCTCATCTCCATTCCAGAAGGCGAGCGTGACGCGGTTTTGACCAATCTCTGGATCGTCGCGACCTATTGGGCCGCCTATCTCAATCTGCAGGAAGGCGTCAGCGAATTCGGACCGCAACAATTGCAGTGGGGCTTGCGGCAGGTTTCCAGCCTGTTCAGGCCTTATCTTTCTGCGGAAGCGATCGCTGCACTCGATGCGCTCGCCGAGAGTGAAGCCTGATATCTCATGCCGGAGACATGAATGCTACATAAAACGCCCGCGACGATCTTGCCGCGGGCGCGTTCGTGTCTTGCGGGAATTGCCGGTTGTCAGGCGGCCTTCAGCAGATCGCCATGCGGATCGAGGACGAACTTGGTTGCCGCACCCTGATCGAAGCTTTCATAGCCCTCTACGGCATCGTCAAGCGCGATGATCTTGGCGTTGACGATATCGGCAATCGGCAGGCGGTCGTGCAGGATCGCCTGCATCAGCTGGCGGTTGTATTTCAGCACCGGTGTCTGGCCGGTGTGGAAGGATTGCGCCTTGGCCCAGCCAAGACCGAAACGCAGCGACAGGCTGCCCTGTTTTGCCGCAGCATCGACAGCGCCCGGATCTTCGGTGACATAAAGGCCGGGAATGCCGATGGAGCCGGCGGCGCGGGTGATTTCCATCATCTGGTTGAGAACGATGGCCGGCTGTTCGCCGCCCGCATGGCCGCGCGCTTCAAAGCCGACGGCGTCGATGGCGCTGTCCACCTCGTTGGTGCCGACGATCTGCGCGATCATGTCGCCCAGCCGGTCGCCCTTGGACAGATCGACGGGTTCGAAACCGACTTTGGCCGCATGGGCAAGACGATCCTTGTTGAAATCGCCGATCATGACGACGGCAGCGCCCAGAATGCGGGCGGAGGCGGCAGCGGCAAGACCGACCGGGCCGGCGCCCGCGACATAGACCGTGGAGCCGACGCCGACGCCCGCCTTGACGGCGCCATGGAAGCCGGTCGGCAGAATGTCGGATAGCATGGTGAGGTCGCGGATCTTCGACATCGCCTTGTCGCGGTCGGGGAATTTCAGAAGGTTGAAGTCGGCATAGGGGATGGTGACATAACGGGCCTGTCCGCCGATCCAGCCGCCCATGTCGACATAACCGTAAGCGCCGCCGGCGCGTGACGGGTTCACCGTCAGGCAGACGCCGGTATCCTGCGACTTGCAGCAGCGGCAACGGCCGCAGGCCACGTTGAACGGCACGGAGACGATATCGCCGATGTCCAGCATCTCGACGTCGACGCCTTTTTCGATGACTTCGCCGGTGATTTCATGGCCGAGAACAAGACCCGGCATCGCCGTGGTGCGGCCACGCACCATATGCTGGTCGGAGCCGCAGATATTCGTGGAAATCACCTTGAGAATGACGCCGTGCTCGATGCGGCGGCCATCCGGGGCCTCAAGCTTGGGGTCGTCGATGTCGCGGACTTCGACCTGACCCGGCCGCATGTAAACGACGCCTCTGTTCCTGCTCATATCCATCTCCTCCATGGGTTGAACACCGCACCTGTCCGCTCCTCCGCAGACAGGTGACTCCATGGGTGCAGCAAACCATGTGAGGGGAGATGTGGCGTTCGGGAATACGACACGCGGTGTGGTCGTAACGACACCGCGGGTCGCCCGATGTCACGGTGGCGTTATCTGTCGAGCGGTTTTCTCAGACGGCCGGCGGCGTCCTGAATATATTGCCACGCGACGCGGCCCGAGCGGCCGCCGCGCGTGGTCGCCCATTCCAGCGCTTCGCGGTGCAGGGTCTCGCGGTCCAGCCCCAGATCGAAATGGGCGGCATAGCTGTCGATCATCGTCAGATAATCTTCCTGACCACATTTGTGGAAGCCGAGCCACAGTCCGAAACGATCCGAAAGCGAGACTTTTTCCTCAACCGCTTCCGAAGGGTTGATGGCGGTGGACTGCTCGTTTTCCATCATGTGGCGTGGCAGAAGATGGCGGCGGTTGGAGGTCGCATAAAAGAGGACGTTGTCCGGCCGGCCCTCGATGCCGCCGTCAAGCGCCGCCTTCAGCGATTTATAGGCGGTGTCGTCATGGTCGAAGGAGAGGTCGTCGCAGAAGACGATGACGCGGTGGCCTGATGCCTTCAATATGTCGAGCAAGGCGGGCAGGGTGTGGATGTCCTCGCGGTGCACTTCCACCAGTTTCAGGGAAACGCCGCTTGCGGCGCGCACATCTTCGTGAACGGCCTTGACCAGCGAGGATTTGCCCATGCCGCGCGCACCCCACAGAAGCACGTTATTGGCGGCAAAACCTTCCGCGAAACGCAGCGTGTTCTCGTGGAGAATGTCGCGGACATGGTCGACGCCACGGATCAGCTTCAGTGCGATGCGGTTGGGGCGGGCAACCGGCTGGATAAACGAGTTGGCTGGCACCCAGACGAAACAATCGGCCGCATTCCAGTCGTTTACGGCGGGCGCCGGACCGGCCAGACGTTCCACGGCAATGGTGAGCCGGCGCAGTTCTGAAAGAAGCAGGGAGGCCGTTTCTTCTCGAATCATGGTGTTTCTTCCGCTTGTCTGGTGTTCAAAACTCTGTTTTGCGCCCGGCCTAGCATGGTGTTTCAGGCCCATAAAGGTTAAGAGGTCCGGAATCGGTACGGCAAGGGCCCTGCATCTGTTGCAATCCCGGCGTTCCCCACTATATTCCGGCGGCTTGAAAGCTGGGGCGGCATCCAAGGTCGTGCCGTAATTCTGAGGAGTTTTATATGTTCATTAGTCAAGCTTTTGCCCAGGACGCAGCGGGCGGCGCATCGGCCTTCGGTTCCGGCCTTGAAATGCTTTTCCTGTTTGCTCCGCTCATGGTGGTCTGGTACTTTTTCCTTATCCGCCCGCAGCGCGCGCAGATGAAGAAGCGCCAGGAGACGCTGACCAACATTCGCCGTGGCGATCAGGTCGTTCTTGGCGGCGGCATCGTCGGCAAGGTGACCAAGGTCATCGATGACAATGAACTCGAAGTCGAAATCGCCGAAGGCGTGAAAATCCGTGCCGCCCGTGCCTACATTGCCGAAGTGCGTGTGAAGGGCGAAGTGGTCAAGACGGAAGCCGCTTCCTGATCCTGCCGGATTACCGAATGCCCGATTGCGAATTTTGACGGGTTGCGCGGCTGGCGCGACCCCAACCCTGACCGAGATCGAAATGCTTCATTTTTCCCGTTGGAAAACAGTCTTCATCTGGCTGCTTGTGCTGGCAAGCGTCTTCATCGCCTCTCCCAACCTGTTTACGGACAAACAGCTGGAGGGCATGCCTGCCTGGTACAAGGACAACAAGGTAACGCTCGGTCTCGACCTTCAGGGCGGTTCGCACATCATGCTCAAGATCGAGCGTTCCGACATCGTCAAGGAACGGCTTGAAACAATCGTGGGTGATGTGCGCACGCAGCTTCGCGACGCCAACATCCGCTATTCGGGGCTCACCGGCAACGGCCAGCAGATTCAGGTCCGCATCAGCGATCCCGCTCAGGTGGAAGCAGCCAAGACCGCACTTCGCGATCTGACGCAGCCGGTGTCCGCCGGCACGCTGGTCGGCGGCTCCATCACCGAAGTGACGATGAATGACGGCGGCGACAATCTGCTCAGGCTCAACCTGACGGATGAAGGCATCGATTACCGCCTGTCGTCCGCCGTTTCGCAGTCCATTGAAGTCGTGCGCCGCCGTGTTGACGAAGTCGGCACCACCGAGCCGCTCATCCAGCGTCAGGGTTCGGACCGCATCATCGTGCAGGTGCCGGGTCTTCAGGATCCACAGCGCCTGAAATCGCTTTTGAACCAGACGGCAAAGCTCTCCTTCCGCATGGTCGACACCACCATGCCGGTGCAGGAGGCGATGAACGGCCGTCCGCCCGCGACGTCGGAAGTTCTCTATTCGCAGGACGATCCGCCGGTTCCCTATCTGGTGGAACGCCGCGCGCTCGTTTCCGGCGACAATCTCGTCGACGCACAGGCAAGCTTCAACCAGCAGACCAACGAACCCGTCGTCACCTTCCGCTTCGACAGCCGCGGCGCGCAGCGCTTCGCGCAGGCGACGCAGCAGAATGTCGGCAAGCCCTTCGCCATCGTGCTCGACAACCAGGTCATCTCCGCGCCTGTCATCCGTGAGCCGATCATCGGCGGTTCGGGGCAGATTTCCGGTAATTTCTCGGTGCAGGGCGCAAACGACCTAGCGGTCCTGCTGCGCGCCGGTGCATTGCCGGCCACGCTGACCGTGGTTGAAGAACGCACCGTCGGCCCGAGCCTCGGTAACGACTCCATCACCGCCGGCCTGACGGCAAGCGCCATCGGCGCCGTCGGCGTCCTCATCTTCATGTTTGTCTTTTATGGCTTCTTCGGCCTGCTGGCGAATATCGCCCTTGTGGTCAACGTCGTCATGCTGCTGGCCGTTCTCAGTGTGATCGGATCGACGCTGACATTGCCCGGTATTGCCGGTATCGTGCTGACAATCGGCATGGCGGTGGATTCCAACGTTCTGATCTATGAGCGCATACGCGAGGAGGTGAAGAGCGGCAAACCGCTGATCCAGTCCCTGGATAACGGCTTCACCCGTGCCTTTGCGACCATCATCGACGCGAACCTGACGACGCTGATCGTGGCGAGCGTGCTGTTCTACATGGGCACCGGCCCGGTCAAGGGCTTCGCCGTCACGCTGGCTGTCGGTATCATCACCACCGTCTTCACCGCCTATACGCTGACAGCGTGGATGTTCGGCTATTGGGTTCGCCGCAGCCGTCCGAAACACCTGCCGAAGGGTGTCCGCACCGCCATGTTCGATGGTCGCGACATTCCCTTCATGCGTTATCGCCGCGTGGTGTTCATGATCACCGGCGCGATCATGCTCGCCTGTATCGGCGGTTTCATCGGCAAGGGCCTGAACCTCGGCATCGACTTCCAGGGCGGCTCGGTCATCGAAGTGCGCGCCAAGCAGGGCGAGGCCGATCTCGCCGATATTCGCGATCGCCTGAACCAGCTCAATCTCGGTGAAATCCAGGCGCAGAACTTCGGTACGCCGCAGGATGTTCTCATCCGTATCCAGGCGCAGGACGGCGGCGAAAATGCCGAGCAGTCCGCCATCACCATGGTGCGCGGCGAGCTTGAGGACAAATACGACTTCCGCCGTGTGGAAGTTGTCGGTCCGGCGGTTTCGGGTGACCTGACCTATACCTCCACGATCGGCATCCTGCTCGCCATGACCGCGATCATGGTCTACATCTGGGTTCGCTTCGAGTGGCAGTTCGCGCTCGGTGCGGTCATCTCCATGGTGCATGACGTGGTCTTTACCATCGGCCTCTTCGTCTTCCTGGGGCTTGAATTCAACCTCACCAGTATCGCGGCGATCCTGACGATCATCGGTTATTCGCTGAACGATACGGTGGTCATCTATGACCGTATCCGCGAAAACCTCAGGCGTTATAAAAAGATGCCGCTGTCGATGATTATCGACGTGTCGCTGAACCAGACCCTGTCGCGTACGATCCTTACCGGTCTGACCGTGCTTCTGGCGCTGCTTGCGCTCTACCTCTTCGGTGGCGAGGTTATCCGCTCCTTCACCTTTGCGATGCTGTTCGGTGTCGGTATCGGCGTGTTCTCGTCGCTCTACATCGCCGCACCGGTGCTGATCGCCTTCAAGCTGCGTCCAGACAGCAAGGATGCGGAAGATGAGAAGGACGACAAGAAAGAAAACAATACCGGCGCCATTGGCGGCAAGCCTGCCGTCTGATGGCCGGCGGGATCGAAATACGCCCGGCCCATTTTCCTGGCCGGGCGCCCATCGATGCCTATGGCAATGGCGGGTTCCGTTTTGCCGACATGTCGCATCGCGGTTCGCTTCTGCTCCTGCCTTCGGGCATTTACGGGTGGGAGCCTGTCGATGCGAAGGAACTGACCGTCGGACATTTCGAAAAGGTTCTGGCGGAAGCGCAGGATATCGAAGTGCTGCTGATCGGGACGGGCGACGGCATGCGGGTCCTGCCGAAGGAATTGCGCGCCGCCTTCAAGGAGGCGGGTATTTCGGTCGACCCGATGGGCACGGGTGCCGCCGTGCGCACCTATAATATCATGCTGTCGGAATCGCGTGCCGTGGCCGCGGCGCTGATTGCCGTTGAAGGCTGACAGGACGTTTCGCGCGGGGAACCATGGCACCCACAGAAAATCTCGACGTCTGCCTCGCGACGCTGCGCGATACCGATCGCGACCGCTATCTCGCCTGTCTTCTGTCGCCTGCCGAAAAGCGTAATGCCCTTGCGGCGCTATATGCCTTCAATGCCGAAATCGCACGCATCCGCGATTCCGTGCGCGAGGCGCTGCCCGGCGAGGTGCGCATGCAATGGTGGCGCGATCTTCTTGACGGCAATCCGCACGGCGACAGCCAGTCCCACCCGGTCGCTGCCGCGCTTTTGACGACGGTCGAGCACTATCGCCTGCCGCGGCCGGTGCTGGCCAATATGATCGAGGCGCGCATCTTCGATCTCTATGACGACCTGTTCGAGGATCGCAATGCGCTGGAAGGCTATGCCGGAGAGACCGCATCCGCATTGATCCAGCTCGCAAGTCTCGTGCTTTCCGCCGAGGACGCAGCGTCCAGCGCGGAGGCGGCAGGTCACGCGGGCGTGGCGCAGGCGATGGCCGGCATGTTGCTGCTCATGCCGCTGCACCGGCGTCGCGGGCAGGTCTATATTCCCGCCGACATGCTGGCTGCGGCCGGGCTCGATCGCGAGACCTTTCTTGAAGGGCAGGACAGGCAGCGCATCGGCATCGCCATCGAGATTTTTGCGGCCCATGCGCTGGATCATATCGAGAAGGCAAGACGCGCGAAGATTTCGAAAAATCTCTTTGCTGCCTATCTTCCCGTCGCCCTGTCCGGCCCGGTCATCGCTGCCGCCAGAAAGGCGGGGAGCGGCGTATTCGACGGCGACCTGCAGCTGTCGCAGCTTCGCCGGCAATGGCTGCTGGCAAAGGCTTCCTTCCTCAAGCGTTTCTGATTGCGGGCGTGGCGTAGCGCGGCGAAACGATGTCGATCCCGCAGAGCCACACTTCACACAAGCCTCGGTCTATATGAACCTGAGCCGGGTTCGCATCGTTTCGATTCGCGAATCGTGATGTTTCGATGCTGAGGGAGCGTCCCGGATGAGTATTGCGATCTGGATTATCGTTTTCGTGCTGCTTTCGGTCTTCGCTGTTTATGCCTGGCGCATGTCGCGGGCGACGGATGAGGATAACAGTCATGATGTGGGGCAGGCGATCATGGATTTCGCCCGCGCCTTTCCCAACGAGGCGATCAGAAGTCTGCATATGACGGCGGATGGCGGCGCGGCCTTCGTGCGGCTGCATGACAATAAGGCCGGCTTCATGCGCAATATGGGGTCGCATTATGTGTGCGTGATGATCGATCCCGAGCGCATCCGGGTCGAGAGTCTGGAAAGCGGTGACGGTTTCGTCGTCACCTTTTTCGACATGCCGAAATATAGCGGCTCATACCGGTTCAAATCGGCCGGAGAGGCGGCCGAGGTTTCTCTCTGGCTGCTCGGCAGTCTGGTGGAGGCGCAGGAGCATCACGACGAAGGGCCGCTGCCCCCGGATAGCTGAGCGACGCCTGGTCTTAGCCGTCACTGTCCGTCAAGCGGCGGGTTCGCACCGGTGTGCTGGCGTTCGCGCCAGATGATGAACAGGCCCGATGCGACGATGATGAGAATGCCGAGCCATTTCGACGGCGTTGGGAAATCGGAAAACAGCGCATAACCTAGGATCGTCGCCGAGATGATCTCGAAATACTGGAAAGGCGCCAGCAGAGAGAGCGGTGCCAGCCGGAAGGCCCTGACGATCAGCAGATGCATGTAGCCGGATATCGATCCCAGCAGGATCAGCAGGGTGAGGGCAAAGCCGGATTGCGGCAGCGAGACGGCAAAATCCTTATCGCCCAGCGCATCGCCGGCGAAAAGTGCGGCCCCCATGAATACGGTCCCCGCAATGCCGGACATGGTCTGCATGACCAGCGGACTGTCGGCATCGCCGATGGCGCGGTTCAGGAACAGGTAGAGCGTATAAAGAAAGGCGCAGGCGACCGGCAGAAGCGATGTCCAGCCGAAGATTTCGAAACTGGGCTGAATGACGATCAGCGCGCCGCCGAAGCCGACCGCGATCGCCGTCCAGCGCTTCCAGCCGACCCTGTCGCCGAGGAAGAGGGCCGACATCATCGTCAGCATGAAAGGCTCGACGAAATAGATCGCGAAGACGTCCGCAAGAGGCATGTATTTGACGGCAGCGAAGAACATCAGGCTGGCCGAGGCGTGCAACACGCCGCGCAGGCAGTTCATCCATGGCCGTTTGGCGCTGAACAGCGCCCTGGGTGACACCACCAGCAGCAGCGGCAGGGTGCAGAGCACCTGGAAAAAGAATCGATAGAACGTCACCTGCGCCGGCGACATGCCGCCGCTGACCGCCATGTATTTGGCGATCGCATCCATGACCGGCAGCACCAGCATGCAACCCGCCATGATGGTCATGCCCTTGGCGATATCGTTGAAACCGGTCTGGCTGGTCGTGGATCGGGGAGTCATGGGTGAGGCTGCGCTTTCGACCAAAGGTCCAATAAGAGAGGGGACGCCCCAAAAGGTCGCCCCCTTTCGGGATCAGGCGGCCTTCTGGCGCGGCAGGCTCTTCATATCAATGACGAAGCGATAACGCACATCGCTTTTTATCATGCGTTCATAAGCGTCGTTGATCTGATCGATGTCGATCATTTCGATTTCGGCGGCGATGCCTTTTTCGGCGCAGAAATCCAGCATTTCCTGCGTCTCGGGAATGCCGCCGATCATCGAGCCGGCAAAGGTCTTGCGGCCGGGGATGAGGCTGAAGGCCAGCACCGAGAGCGGCTTTTCCGGCGCACCCACCTGTACCAGCGCGCCGTCACGTTTCAGCAGCGCCAGATAGGCGTTGATGTCGTGATCCGCAGCCACGGCATCGATGATGAGATCGAGGCTGGCGGTGGCCTTCTTCATCTGCTCGGCGTCGCGGGAAACGATCACCTCGTGGGCGCCGAGTTTCTTCGCATCTTCCGCCTTGCCGGGCGAGGTGGTGATCATCACCACGGTTGCGCCCATGGCATTGGCGAGCTTGACGGCCATATGGCCAAGGCCGCCGAGACCGACGACGCCGACGCGCTTGCCGGGCCCGGCATTCCAGTGGCGCAGCGGCGAATAGGTGGTGATGCCAGCGCAGAGCAGGGGGGCGGCGGCAGCCGGATCGAGGCCTTCGGGAATGGTGAGGACGTAACGGTCGTCCACCACCACATGGGCGGAGTAACCGCCAAGCGTATGCGCACCGCCGCCCATGGCCTTGTCGGGCGAATTATAGGTGCCGGTCATGCCGTTTTCGCAATATTGCTCCAGCCCCTCGGCGCAGCTTGCGCATTCCCGGCAGCTATCGACGATACAGCCGACGCCGACGCGGTCGCCCGCCTTGAACCGGGTGACCTGAGAACCCACCCGTCCGACGCGGCCGATGATTTCGTGGCCGGGAACGCAGGGGTAGAGGGAGCCCGGCCATTCGCTGCGGGCGGTGTGGATATCGGAGTGGCAGACGCCACAGAATTCGATCTCGATTTCGACATCGCGCGGGCCGGGGTCGCGACGCTTGATCGTCGCGAGCTTCATCGGCGAAGAGCCGTCATCGCAGGCATAGGCGGACGTTGTGAACATGATCGTTCCTCCTCTTGTGGTGATCGATGCTGGAAACACCGGCCTGCGGCAAAGGTTGCGGTGGGATCAGCCGCTCGCGCCGGTTTCGGGCACTGCGTCGCCAAACACCTCCTCAAAGGCCTCGCGCAGCAGAACGTCGACATCGCCGATCATAACCGGCAATCCAAGATCGACAAGGCTGGTGACGCCATAGGCGCTGATGCCGCAGGGAACGATGCCGGTAAAATGCGAAAGGTCTGGATCGACATTGATCGACAGGCCGTGGAAGCTCACCCATTTGCGCAAACGGATGCCGAGTGCGGCGATCTTGTCCTCGGCCATGCCGCCATCGGGAAGCAGCGGCTTTTCCGGCCGCCGGACCCAGACGCCGACGCGGTCCTCACGCCGCTCGCCACGCACATTCATCTTGTCGAGCGTGCGGATGATGACATCCTCCAGCGCTGCCACATAGGCGCGGACATCCTGCCGGCGGCGTTTCAGGTCGAGCATGACATAGACGACCCGTTGGCCCGGGCCATGATAGGTGTATTCGCCGCCGCGACCCGTGGCGAAGACGGGAAAACGATCCGGCTCGATAAGGTCGGCGGCATCGGCGCTGGTGCCGGCGGTATAGAGCGGCGGATGTTCCAGAAGCCACACGAGTTCGTCGGCCTCACCGCTGGCAATGGCGGCGACTTCGCGCTCCATGTCCTCAATCGCCTGCTCATAGGGGACGAGACCTTCCGAGATTCGCCAGCGAACGGGCGGCGAACCGGCGGCGGGGAACATATTTGTCTCGATATCGGTGCGTGTGAGCATGAAAAAGTCCTTTCCACAGCCTTCTCGCAAAATGGCGAGACGGCCGCAACCCCAGCATTTCCGGGCTTCCTGCATATAGGATGGTGCAGTGCGATTTTTAATTTCAAAAAACTGTCACGACGCTCTTGTGCACCGAAAATCCTTTTGCTACATGCACCCCCGTCGGCGCAAGTCGACGCCTACCACGATGCGGTCGTGGCGGAATTGGTAGACGCGCAGCGTTGAGGTCGCTGTGGGGCAACCCGTGGAAGTTCGAGTCTTCTCGACCGCACCAAAGAAACCCGCTTCGGCGGGTTTTTTCTTTTTTAGCCAGTCGTTTAGCTTGCTCTGTGTTTTTCTGTCCCGGCTTCGTTCGACCGTCTTGGATGTAGCCTGGGCCACGTCGATCTGCTTTATCCCGCAGCCAGAGCGCCACAAATTGAGGGCGGCAAATTATCGATCTGCCGCCGTTCGGATCAATGGGCGAGGTGGACTAGCGTCGGTTGCGCTGCCCGTCACCGACACGGTAGGGGTCACCATCCATGACCTGATCCATTCGCCACTCGTTTCCACGATAGGGACTATGCCACGTCTGGCACCCGGCCAGAAAGACGGTTGCGGTCAGCAATCCGAAAGTGAGGGCGGCTCGCACCATGTTGAACTCCTTCGATATGTCATCACAAGCCATGTAGGCGCAGGCAGGCGATTTTGCGATGCCTCTTCGGAATTTATCGTCCGTTTCGGAACCCCATCTCGATTCGGTCATCAAGAAATTTCGGTGGATATCGATGCACGCTGCAGTAGCCGTGTCGTTCCCCCTACAAAAACGAGGGGTGGAATATTAGAGGTCTGATGTTAGCTTTTGTCAGGAAAATATGTCTGGGGGTTTTCGTGCTGGGGGACAAAACTGATTCAGACAATGCGCTTGGCTATTACATGTGGAGCATTTCCGACAACAGGCTGATCATGGATGCGATCACTGCGGAATGTCATGGGTTTTCGGAGCCGGTTGCGTCACGCGGGGTGACGATCGAGGCGATTCTCGAAAGAATCGATGTCGAGATGCGCGATCAGGTGGCGCAGGCCATTTTTGAGAGCATTACCACCGGCGTGTTTTTCGACCAGCGTTACAAGGTCAATCTGCCGGATGGGTCGGACCGGTGGATCGTGGCGAAGGGCAGGGCGATTTTTGATGCCGACAATACGCCGTTTCTGGGCATTGGCAGCGTTCGGGATATCACCCTGAAAAAAACCTATCAGTTCGAACCTCGGCAATAGCGAGCGGGCGGGTGAAAGCCGCGCATAAAAGAGGCGGCTTTCGCCGCCTTTTTTCGTCTGCACTGTGCGGGGACATCAGAAGACGGCAAGATATTTCAGCAGTGAAATAATGCCGATGATGATGACGATCACCTGCGCGATCTGTTTCGCACCGCCGCCGACCGGCAGTCGCGCGATAAGCCACAAGACGAGCACAATCACCAGGAAGGTGATCAGAATGCTGACGAGCGTAGATGTAACCATATGTCCCAGCTCCCTTTTCAATCAATACTCAACGGTCGTTCACCGTTGCGTGAGTAAAAGCGCGAGGCTAATTTTGGTTCCATCGGGTGAAATCGCGGTGTGAGGTCGGGCATGAATCAGTTCAGGATTAAGAAGCGGCCGACGGGGGCTGTCGTCACGCTTGGCCGTCTCGGGCATCCCGATGTCGTCACCGCCACCGGAGGCGCCCTGACGGTGGTGACGGCGGCCTCGGAGCCGGGTTTCAATCCGCTCGATCTTCTTTATTCGTCGCTGGCGGCCTGCCTGGCGCTTAGCGCCCGGATTGCGGCGAGCCGCATGGGCGTGCTCGACCGGTTCGAAAAGGTTACGGTGCACGTCTCAGGCGAAAAGGCTGAGGAGGAGCCGTCGCGGATCGTTCGTTTCGATGTCCGGATCGAGATAAAGGGGGATTTCGATGAGGCCACGCGCAGCGCCATCGCCCATATGGCGGAAGATATCTGTACCGTCAGCAATACGCTGAAGGGCGATGCGGAATTTGCGCTGTCGATATCAGGCTGACCATCAGGACTTTCGGGATTTTTCCCATTTTTTTACCAGCCGGTCGCGCTTGAGCTTCGAGAGACGCTTCAGCCAGAAAATGCCGTCCAGCTGGTCGATCTCGTGCTGGATGCAGATGGCGTGAAATCCCTCGGCGGTCTGCCGGTGTTCGCCGCCGTATATGTCCTGAAATCTCACCTCGATCCCGGAAGGCCGCTCCACCTCTTCGGTAAAGCCCGGCATCGAGACGCTGCCCTCCATATGCCGCATGGTCTGTGCGGATTGGCTGACGATCTCAGGATTGACGTAGGTGAGGATGGTTCCCGGTGTCAGCTCAAGCACGAAGACACGTTGTCTTATGCCGATATGGGCGGCGGTGATGCCGACGCCGGGCGCGGCGCGCATCGTGTCGACCAGATTGCTCACCAGCTCCTGCAATTGCCCGTCGAAAGCCGTGACCGGCGCGCAGATTTCGGAGAGGCCGGGATGAGGGTAGGGCAGGATCGGCCTGATTGCCAAGGAATGCTCCGTTCGTTTCAAATCCGCAGGGACGCCGCCGCAAGGGCCTGTCCTTCTTCGGTTGCCTCCAGAAAGCTGCGCTGGGTGCGGGCATCGCGTTTTACCACCCGCACGAAACGCGGCGACAGGGCAGTGATTTCGCGCAGAATGAGGGCGTGTGCAAGCCCCAGCCGGTTGGCGATGCTGCGGCTGTCAGCGGCGATGTTCAGATGAACCGAAAGAAGGATAGCCGCGCCCGTGGCGGTCAACGCCCCTGAGGAGCTTTCCTGAACCCGATCCACCGCCGCCATGAACGCCGCAGCGGATTGCTCCTCTTCCATCAGGAGGCATCCGGGCGCAGGCGAACGGAGACGAGCACCGATTTCGATGTCGGCGTGAAGCTGCCTTCGCCATAGCTCGACAGCGGCACCAGCACGTTCAGTTCCGGATAATAACCGCCGACGCTGCCCTGCGGGATATTATAGGGCACCAGCCGAAAATTCTTTGCGATGCGTTCCACGCCGTCGCCATATTCGCCGATGACATCGACGCGTTGGCGGGAATGGGCGCCGAGCGCTTCCATGTCTTTCGGGTTCATGAAGATGACGTGGCGCTCGCCATAGACGCCGCGATAGCGGTCATCCATGCCGTAGATCGTGGTGTTGTACTGATCATGGCTGCGGAAGGTCTGCAATACGAACAGGTCATCGCGCGTGAGCGCCTCCTGGTGTTCGGTCTGCTCGGGCAGCGGACCGCTATAGAAGGTGGCCTTTTTCGCCGGCGTGTTCCATTCCCGTTCGGCCGCCGCATTGCGCAGATGAAAACCGCGTGGCACGCGGACGCGTTCGTTGAAATTTTCGAAACCGGGAATGACCCGCTCGATCATGTCGCGGATGAGGTCGTAATCATCGGCAAGCGCCTTCCAGTCGACATGCGCATTGCCAAGCGTCGCTTCGGCGATGCCGGCGACGATGGCGATTTCCGAGCGAAGCTCATCGGACGCTGGCGGATTGATGCCGCCGGAACCGTGCACCATGCTCATGGAATCTTCCACCGTAACGATCTGCGACCGGCCGGCCGAATTGCGGTCGATTTCCGTTCGGCCGAGGCAGGGCAGCACGAATGAGGTTTCGCCCGGCACCAGATGCGAATGGTTGAGCTTGGTGGCGATGTTGACGGTCAGCTTCTGCTTTTCGAAGGCCTTGACGATCAGCGGGCTGTCGGGCGTCGCGCGCATGAAATTGCCGCCGAGCGCGATGAAGGTCTCCGCCTTGCCGTCCAGCATGGCGGCGACGGCTTCGACGGTATTGTGGCCGGGCTTGCGCGGCATGGGGACGCCGAGTTCCTTTTCCAGCGCGTCGAGAAGTGCGGGCGGGGCTTTTTCGTCGATACCGACGGTGCGGTCGCCCTGCACGTTGGAATGGCCGCGCACCGGGCAGAGGCCGGCGCCGGGACGGCCGATATTGCCGCGCAGCAGCATGAAATTGGTGATTTCGCGAACGATGATGACCGAATGCCTGTGCTGGGTGACACCCATGGCCCAGGTGGCGATGACCGAACCGGCATTCATGTAGATCCGGGCGGCTTCTTCGATCTCCGCGCGGGTGAGGCCGGACTGGTCGAGAATGCTTTCCCAGCTCGTCGCGTCGACGGCGGCGCGGTAGGCCTCGAACTCCGCCGCATGTTCGGCGATGAAGTCGTAATCGATGATGGCGGGTTCACCCGCCGCCCTTGCTGCATCGTCGGCGGCGAAGACCGCCTTGCTCATGCCGCGCACGGCCGCCATGTCGCCGCCCTGGCGCGGCTGGTAATAATTGGTGGCGATGCGGGTGCTGCCGCCGGTAATCATCTCCATCTTGTCCTGCGGGTCGGCAAAGCGCTCCAGACCTTTTTCGCGGATGGGGTTGAAGACGGCGATGCGGGCGCCGCGAAGGGCGGCGCGGCGCAGGTCGCCCAGCATGCGGGGATGGTTGGTGCCGGGATTTTGCCCGATGACAAAAATGGCGTCCGTCTGCTCGAAATCCTCAAGCAGCACGGTGCCCTTGCCGACGCCGATCGAAGCCTTCAGGCCGACGCCGCTCGCTTCATGGCACATGTTGGAACAGTCGGGGAAATTATTGGTGCCGTAGAGCCTCACCATCAACTGATAGAGGAAGGCCGCCTCGTTGGAGGCGCGGCCGGAAGTATAGAACTCCGCCCGATCAGGACTGTCGAGGCTCTTGAGGATACGGCCGATTTCGGCGAAGGCATCGTCCCAGGAGACGGGCAGATATTTGTCGCTCGCCCGGTCATAACGCATGGGATGGGTGAGGCGGCCCTGTTTCTCCAGATCGTAGTCGGACCAGCCGCGCAGTTCCGAGACGGTGCGGCTGGCGAAGAAATCCGGCGGCACCCGCGCCTCCGTCGCTTCCCATGACACCGCCTTGACGCCGTTTTCGCAAAACTCGAAAGAGGAACCGTGTTCCGGGTCGCCCCAGGCGCAGCCCGGGCAGTCGAATCCATCCGGCTGGTTGGTCTTCAAAAGCGTGCGGGCGCCGGAAATCGGTGCGCCGGATTCGAGAAGGCGTTTGCCGACGCTTTTGAGTGCGCCCCAGCCGCCTGCGGCGGTCGATGCCTTGCCAATGAAGTCCGTCTTGCTCATGGTCCTGATTCCCGGAATCTGTCTTCTCGTGCCCGCCTGTCGGCGTTTGCCGTTTGTCAAATGCCTATCCAGAAGCGCCGTTACACGCTGCCTGTCAATGTCTTAATTGTGCATTGCGGCGAAACCTTTGTTCGCCCGTTCGACATTTGAAACGGGAACGGCGTAAAGGGGGTGGGCGTTGTCGCAAAACAAGCTGCAAAGCTTGGCTAAACATGCCTATAGCCGCTGGCCGAGGTGAAGCCTTGCGAACAGGAAGAGGAATGTTGAATGGATTTTTCGCCGCAGCCGGAGAGCTTGTTTATTTGCCGCTATCCGGTTGTTGACAATAAACCTTTTAACGCCATTCTGCCTGCGCATCCGTGCACTGCGGCATTTGAATACAAGGGGACGCCAGATGACAGACCGTGACGACGATCCTGTCGCGCCCGAGGACATGAAGCCAACGGAAGCGCCCTCCGATATTTATGCAGAAGACGGGTCCGTCCGCTCGGATTTTCTGACGATGGTGGGTGCGGCGATCGCTGACCGCGATCTGCTTTTCCTGCGCAAGAATGTGGCGCGGCTGCACGAATCCGAACTCGGCGACCTGCTGGAATCCATCCTGCCTGAACAGCGCCATGCGCTGGTGCGCCTTCTCGGTTCCGATTTCGACATGACGGCGCTGACCGAGGTGGATGAGGGCATCCGCCTCGATATCGTCGACCAGATGTCGAATGAGCAGATTGCCGCCGGTATCGGCGAGCTGGATTCCGACGACGCCGTCTATATTCTCGAGGACCTCGACGACGAGGACCGCGAGGATATTCTTTCGCAATTGCCGTTCACCGAACGTGTGCGGCTGATGCGGGCTCTGGATTATCCGGAAAGTTCGGCCGGCCGGCGTATGCAGACGGAATTCGTCGCGGTGCCGCCGTTCTGGACCGTGGGGCAGACCATCGATTATCTGCGTGAGGAGGAGGAGTTGCCTGACTCCTTCACGCAGATATTCGTCATCGATCCCACCTTCAAGCTGGTCGGTGCGCTCGATCTCGACAAGGTGCTGCGCGCCAAGCGTCAGGTGAAGATCGAAACGATCATGCACGAGACCAACCATTCCATTCCGGCCGAGATGGACCAGGAAGAGGCCGCGCAGCTTTTCGAGCAATATGACCTTCTCTCCGCGGCCGTGGTCGACGACAACGGCCGGCTGGTGGGCGTACTGACCATCGATGACGTCGTCGACGTCATTCAGGAAGAGGCCGAAGAGGATCTGCTGCGCCTTGGGGGCGTGGGTGACGAAGAACTGTCGGACTCAATCGCCAGCACGTCCCGTTCACGCGTGCCCTGGCTTGCGGTCAATCTCATCACCGCCTTTCTCTCCGCCTCCGTCATCAGCCTGTTCGATGCGACGATCCAGCAGATTGTCGCGCTGGCGATCCTGATGCCGGCGGTGGCCGGCATGGGCGGCAATGCCGGATCGCAGACCATGACCGTGTCGGTGCGCGCGCTCGCCACCAAAAGTCTCGACATTCACAATGCCGCCCGCATCATCCGGCGTGAGGCGGGCGTGGGTATCCTGAACGGCATGCTGTTCGGTTGCGCCATCGGCATCGTCGCCGGTCTCTGGTTTCAGGATATCCATATCGGCGGCATCATCGCCACGGCCATGTGTCTGAACATGCTGGCGGCGGCGCTGGCGGGCATTCTCATTCCGCTGGTGCTCGACAAGTTCGGAGCGGACCCGGCGGTCTCCTCGGCGGTCTTCGTCACGGCGGTCACCGATATTGTCGGCTTTTTCGCCTTTCTCGGGATCGCGACCTGGTGGTACGGTATTTCCGGATAGGAATTGGGCAAAAATTGACTTTTACGTGAAGGTCAAATAATATCATCCGACTATGAATCGGATAGGCCCTTGGACAAGTATTATAGCATAACCGAACTGACACGCGAATTCGGTGTTTCCACCCGTACCTTGAGATTTTACGAGGACGAGGGGCTGATTCACCCTGAGCGTCGCGGGCGCACACGGCTTTTCAGGGCTGCGGACCGCCGCCTCATTCAGGAAATCCTGCGTGGCCGTCGTATCGGTTTCACGATTTCCGAAATTCGCGAAATCATTCACGTCTACAAGGAACCGCCGGGCGAATCGGGGCAATTGGTGCTTCTGATGAAGAAGGTCGATGAAAAGCGCGCCGAGCTTCGGCAAAAACGCAAGGACATCGAAGAGACGCTGGCGGAACTCGACAATGTCGAAGAAGCCTGTCTGACCCGACTTGCCGAAATCGGCGTGGGGACTTGAAAGCAGCTCGTGCTGCTTGGTTCTTCAGTGATTTAACGCCGAAAACAGGCCTCAAGCCTTCTATTTTTACCGCATTCCTTTGAGGGACGATCGCCAGAGTGTGATTGGCCACGTTGGAGCGAGTACGCGCCGCCTGTCGCCTTCTCCCCGCCGGGGAGAAGGTCGCGGCAGCGGGATGAGGGGGCTAGCTATCCGAAATACGGTGAGGGTGCCCCCCTCATCCGACCCTTCGGGCCACCTTCTCCCCCTCGGGGAGAAGAAACAAGCGGCAAACCCTGACGTCTCTCTACTGCGCCTCAACCGTGCACTGCTGCGCCACCTCGCTGACCTTCGTCTGCTGATCGGCGCTGAGCTTGCCCTCCATCATCGTATCGAACAGGTTTTCCGCCTGCAGCTTTTCCAGCGTGCAGCCGCAGAAACGCTGGCACAGTTCCAGCCCGTTCGCCTGCTCGACGCAGCTTTTTTCGCAGCTCGATTTGTAAAGCTCGACCTGATCGACCGGCGGAGGCGGGGCGAGGAGCGACAGGGTGTAAACGAGGCCAATCAGCACCGGCTGGTGGATGAGGTAAAAGGCAAGGCTGTGACGCCCGGCGCTGGCGATGATATTGCGGGGTGAGCTTGGACTGCGAAAACGGTCGAGCCAGCCGCGCGGCGTAACGAATTGCGAGACCGCAAGTCCGGCGAGGAAGGGCGCAAGCCAGGGCAGCAGCGGCACATAATCGTTCGAGCGGGGCGGCAGGGTGGAAAACCCGATCCAGGCCAGCCATTTTGGGTTGAACAGTTCGGATTGGATATATTGCGGCAGGATGAAAGCGATCACCGCAAAAAGCAGCGTCAGGGGTGCGGGCGCACGCAGGAACAGCAGCCCGACAAGGCTTGCAGCGGCGATATTGTGCAATATGCCGAAGAAGATGAAACTATCAGGAAAGGCGAAATAGGTGGCGACGGTGATGAGCAGGGCAGACCCCGCCACCATCGCAAAACGCTTGCCGAAAGACGGCCAGTTCAGACCCTTGCCATGGGCCAGAAACAGGCTGAAGCCGGCAAGAAACAGGAACGAGCTGGCGATGCCGCGCGCATAGAGCTTCCAGAGACCCGTGGTTGCCGTGCCGGGTTCGAGATAGCCGAAATATTCCAGATTCCATGTGAAATGGTAGGACGCCATGGCGAGGAGGGCTATCCCTCTGAGCGTATCCAGCCCGCCGATGCGGCCTTTGCGGCGGTTTTCATTTGCGGCTGCGTCTGTGTCCATGTTTTCCGCTTTTCAGCTTTTCGAGGGGCCGGCATTCACTTGGATTCGCTTGAAATGAGGTGTGGGCTTGGCCCTTTAAGTGCGGCTATTTCAAGGCCGGTTTTCTTCCATGATGGCGCGGCGGGCCTCTGAAAAGAACTGGCGGCGCAACAGCGCCACGATGATGATGACGGTGCTGGCGATGAAGACATAGGGGCTGATGAACCAGCCGAGATAACCGATGGACAGGAAGATCGTCCGCAGGCCGTCATTGAAGTTCTTAGCAGCGATGATGTTCATCTTTATGACGTTTTCGGCCGCGCGCTCCGCCGCTTCGCGATCCGCACCGACATCGTGGACCATGGGGATGGCGCCGAACAGGATGGTGCAATAGTTGAACAGGCGATAGGACCAGCCGAATTTGAAGAAGGAATAACCGAACAGGCAGGTCAACCCGATGACCTTCAGTTCGAAGGCGGTGCGCCCGGCATAATGCACGAAGGGCATGTCGCGAAACACCGATTCGACCTGTTCGGTGGCGCCCAGAAGGGCGAAACAGCCGCCAATGGCGAAGATGGAAGTGGAGGCGAAAAAGGCCGTGCCGTTTTGCAGGCCGGCCATGATCTGCGTATCGATCATCTTCAGGTCGCGCTTCAGCGAATTCATGATCCAGTCGCGACGACGCTCGGCCATGGCCTGATTGAGGCTGGCGCGCGAAAACAACCGCGATCCCGTCGTGACGTGCGTATAGACAGCCCATAGCAGGATGAAAACGACGATCGAGATATAGTCCATGACGGTCATCACGGGCGGGCCACCTTGCTGTTTGCGAATCTTGGAAAGCATATTGATTTGAAGGCCATGGCAAGGCAATGGCGGCGGCTGCCCTCAGCCGATATTCTCCTTTGGAGTTGCGCTTTCATCATTCTGTTTTTCGCTAACTTTCCGGTAACCAAGTCGCTTTATCAATCCTGTCGCGGACGAAAGGTCTGCCGGTTCCGGGTTCAGGTTTTGCGTACCGGTTCCGCCTGATTTTTCGCCGACGGTAACGGCCGATTGACAGACTGGCCGTTCGCACCTAGCCTTTCATCAGGACCGGTGTTGCCGGTATCCGGAGTTGCCACGGCTGATATGTCCCGCATCCTGCAGGCAGGTTTTGTCTCTCCGGCCCGGTATCAGCGGCAGTCCGGCATGAGCAACCGGGGGACGCCTTTTTCTACGAATCGTTCCCTTCATGTCCGCCTGTCTCTGGCTTGCGATATCGAAAAGATGCCGGTCCGCTTCATTCTCTTCTTTCAGGTTTCCGATGACAGATAAAAACCGCTCCGTTTTCATTCTTGGCGGTGCGCGCTCCGGCAAGTCGCGTTTTGCGGAGGAGCTTGCGGGAAAAGCCGGCGGACGCCTGCATTATCTCGCAACGGGCCGGGCATGGGATGACGAGATGCGGGACCGTATCAGCCATCATCAGGAACGACGCGGGGGAGAGTGGACCACCCATGAAGCGCCGGTCGATATTGCCGCCGTGCTGCAGCGGCTCGACGGCCCTGACAACGTCATCCTCATCGACTGCCTGACATTATGGCTCACCAATCTGATGATGGAGAATGCCGATATGGAGACCGCCTTCGCGGGTTTGGAGGCGGCAATCGCATCGACGCGTGCAAAGATGATCCTCGTCTCGAACGAGGTCGGTCTCGGCATCGTGCCGGAAAACCGCATGGCGCGCGAATTCCGCGATCACGCCGGCCGACTGCACCAGCGCATCGCGGCCATTGCCGGCGAGGTCTATTTCGTCGCCGCCGGTCTGCCGCTGAAGATGAAGGGCTGAAACGGGAGCCTGCCGGCTGAGCGAGCCTGAAACGTTCGCGGCGGCCTGTTGCCACGCTATGGTCTGAGATTGTCGGTCATTTCCGATGGCGGTTCCTCGGGCGGTTGTGGACCCGACTTTGGTTTTCCGGGAGAGGTGCCGCTCATCGTCGCGAATTCTATCCCGTTCTTCTCAAAGGCATCCTTCAGCATTGAATAGGCTTTTCGGCGGATGATCGATTGTTGGCCGTTTGGTTTCACCATCATGCCGAAACCGAGCGTCATGCCGTATTCTCCGAACTGTTCGACACCCTTGAGCTTGACCGTCTCGATGAGCATCGGCCCGAATTCCGGATCATCCTTCAGTGCCTTGCCGATCTCGCGGGTAATCGATTTCACTTTGGCGAGGTCGGTGTCGAAGGCAACGGTCACGAGAAACTTGTCGATCGACCAGTCGCGGCTCATGTTTTCGACAGCGCCGAGCGATCCGAAGGGCACGGTATAGATCGGCCCGCGATGGTGACGCAGTTTCACCGAGCGAATGCTGAAGGACTCCACGGTTCCCTTGTATGAACCGCTCTGAATATATTCACCCACCCGGAAAGCGTCGTCGATCATGTAGAACACGCCGCTGATGATGTCCTTCACCAGCGTCTGCGAACCGAAACCGATGGCGATCCCGAAAATCCCGGCGGAGGCGAGCAGGGGGCCTATGTTGACCCCAAGTTCGGACAGAACCGTCATGACGCTGACGGCGCCGATCAGGATTCCCAGCATGTTGCGCAGGATCGGCAGGATTGTCTGCAATCGGTCGTCCGAGGCGGGCACGCCATGCTCGCTTGTCGCTGGTGCATTCATCTCCAGCCGCCGCGCAATCACGGTCTTGATCGCCACCCAGAAGATATCCGCAAAGAGCAGGACCAGAATACCATGCAAGAGGCCTGTAAACATCGCGCTCACGGTTGATCCGCCCGGAAGCGCGCCCGGATGGTTCCTGATGAGGAACAGGAGCCATATGACGGCGGCGCCCAGCACCAGCAGCCGGACACTGCGTTGCGCCAGAACCGGGCGGAAATCCGTCTCGGAATAACCGCCCATTGCTGTCGCGGTTTTTCGCGCCGCTATTCCCAGCGTGCCGACAGCACCGGGAAGAACCAGCGCAAAAAATCCCAACCAGAAAAATACGCCGGCACCCGCGATCCAGACGGCAAACAGAATGAACAGGTAAAAGGTGAAGGCCACATCCAGCGACCGCCGGCGTTCGGTATTCGCGTCCGCCTGCGGCTGACGCCAGATAAAATAGACGCCAAGGGCAAAGAGTGCCGCGATCATCGCATAGGAGATCAGTTTGACCGCGGCAGCCGTCACCCCGAGGCTGACAAGCATGCGCAGCACGGCCCAGCACATCATCGCAACAGCCAGAAGATCGAAAGAGCGCGTGAGCCAGAATTGGCGGCGTGAATTCAGACCGTCACTGATGACGCGTTTCAACAGGTCGATGACCGCTTTCACGAGCGGAAGGCCGATGCTGACCGCGAGCCAGGGAAGCAGAACCGCGCTCAAGAGCGGCGGCCATGGGATGGTGAAGAACATGATCGCCGCCGAAAGGCCATATCCCACCACCGGCAGCAGGCGTCTCGAGGCGGTCGCCAGGGCAAATTCGGCGACATTGCCGGGCAGGGCACGCGCGGTGCGGGCGGCGGTTATCCGGTAGGTCGCGATCCCGGCCGCGATGCCCACTCCGAAAAGCAGCGCGACATGGGCGAGGAAACGGAGAAGGCCATAAGCCTCGATTTCGTTGACGAGCGTTGTTCCCGCCTTAGACAATTCCCCGGGAATAGCCGGGGCATCACCGGCGAGCCGTGCCAGATGTTCGCGCCGCTTGCTTGCCCATTGGTCGAGTACGCTCATGTTGCCGTCATCAGGGGCGGCCACGTCAGACGTATCGGACAGCCGTTGCGCCAGCAGGCTGCGAACATCGTCCTGCCCCATGAGGTTGAGGAGCTCATCGACTTTCTGTTCCGTGGTCAGATTTGCTGGATTTGCGGGCGTCGAGGTCTGGGCGAAGACGGCGGAGCAAGAAAACAGGCACAGGGCCAGCCAGAGAGCCAGCAGGCGGGCGCAGAACCTCAAAAGGCAACGTAAAACATTCATTCCTCGACCCCACACCAGCCTGGAAGATGCCGCGCCTCCCGTGATTTCGCCAGTTTCATCGCTTCGGCCAGCGCTTCGTCAAAGGAGTCGCTGAGGAGATCACGATCGATTCGACGTCTTAGAAAATCGGCCCAGCCGAATTCGGAGAAGGGAATAACGACTTTCGCGTAACCGCCAGCCATGCGCAGGGCTCCGGCGAGCGATCTGAAGGGATCATCCTCGAGATCGTGTATGTTTTTCGGGATGTCGCCGGTTTGCCGCCGCAGACCCTGGGCGTCGAAAGGATAGATCATGTTGCGATGGTCCATCACTGACCAGAACTCATCCTTGCCAAGGTGGGAAAACTTGGCGACCACGCTTGTCAGCACATGTTCCACGCCCTCCTTGGAGAGAGCGAGAACGAGGTGATGGTGGTCGATGAGATAAATCCTGTCCTTGGGACCGGCCACGACCGGAACGATGTGGCTCCCCAGGAACCCGTCTCCGTCTTTTTTCCTGGTTTCACGCCACTCCTTTCTTTTCAGCTCCACCTCGCGGAAGCCGACGGCGATCTGCGTCGGTCGTAGCTTGTCGATGGCGATACGAGACAGACGTGGCTCATAAATGTGGGTCATTTCTTCTCCTTGAGATCGTCCATCGCGGCAACGGCATCGTCAACGCTGTAGTTTGCCCGACGCAAAAGATCGTCTCCGCCACCGGCGGCGACAACATCGCGCACCGCATCGTGCATTCGCGCATAGCGAATTCCGATATTGCGCCCGCGCAGGCTGGCGTCGAATTCCAGCAGGACATCGAGAGCCGTCGTATCGAGTTCGAATGTTTCTTCGAGGCTGATGATGACGGCCTTTGTGTCTGGTCTCGCGAGGATGCGGCGGGTGATCTCCGCGAATGTCGGCTCGGCATTTCCAAAAAACAGCGGCTGTGCCGGGCGCAGGAGGAGCATGCCGGCAGGCGTTGCGGCATCGGGATGCCGCTTCACGTCAACGAAGTCGTGGGTCGCCCCGAGGCGGCCGAGCATCACGATGCGCGGGGACGAAAGCCGCTGCAGGAACACGGCGAAAGACAGCGCGATTGCCGCCAGCATCCCGTTCAGCACGCCGAGGAAAAGCACGCCGGCGGTTGCCGCCAGGGCAAGCACGAGGTCCTGTCGCAGCCGCCACAGCCTGAAAAACGGAGATGGATCCAGTGCATGAAGCAAGGCCACGATGATGATGGCGGAAAGGGCGGCATGCGGGATATAGGCAAACCAGTCGGCCGCCGCAAAAGTGAAGCCGGCGAGTCCGATTGCCGCGATTGCCGAGGCCATTCTCGTGCGCGGATTGGCCGCTTCGCTTGCGGCACCGGCGGAAAACCCAGCTCCGACAGGCATTCCCTGCAGTGCCGCACTCGCGACATTCGCAATACCAAGCGTTTTCAGTTCACGATTGGCATCCACATTTTCCCCGTGGCGCAATGACAGGCCGCGTATCGTTCCCCAGGATTCGGCAAACAGGATCAGCACCAGAGGCGGGGCGAAACGCGCCACATGCGCCAGTTCGTCTAGGGAGATCGCGGTGAAATTTCCCCAGATACCGGACAGATCGATTGTGCCGACAACATCGACACCGCGTTGCTGCAAATCGAACAGGACCGAGATGGGGATTGCCAGCGCAATGATGATGAGGCTTCCCGGAAGCTGCGGATACCGTCTTGCGAAAAGCAGCAGGACAAGGGCGCCGATGCCGATCGACAGGCTGAAACCGTTCCATTCGCCGGGATGGGTCAGGATCTGCCAGATCGCCTCGAATGTGCCGGCCCCCGCTTCCGGCACACCGAAGATCGCGGGAAACTGTTTGAGCGAAATGAGAATTGCCAGTCCGAAGGCGAAGCCGCGCAGCACGGGCCTCGAAATGACGCTCGACAGGGCGCCCAGCCGCAACGTGCCGGCGGCAAGGAACAGCAGCCCGACAAGAAACACCGCGACCGCGACCAGCAGCATTTTCTGCCCGGGCTGAGGCACGAGCGCGGTCAGCATGGCCGCAAGGATCGCGGCGGATGACGAGGTGGGCGAGATGATGGCGAAACGGCTCTGGCCAAGAAGGGCATAAACAAGACAGCCTGCCATGGCGGCGTATAATGCATGCTGGGGCGGAACACCGGCGATGCCGGAATAAGCGATCGCCTCCGGTAACATCAGCCCGGCGACGGAAAGCCCTGCGAGAATATCCCGCCCCTTGTTACCCATGCCGCACCGTGATCCTCACCAGAGTTCTCGCGCCAAACACGACAATATCAGGATTAGCGTGAAGTCTCGATGGAAATCCAGTGGCTTGGCAGTGGGGATCGATGGATTTCAAACATGACCGAAACCGCCGCGACAAGGCCCGGTGTTTTGTTCTTCCGCAATTCCTTTCACGAAGCCCAACCCTGTTTTACCGGGGCTGCGACAGCTTTGCTTTCTTGATCTGGATCAAGGTGGCGTTGCTCTGCCGGTGGCAATGCTCCAACCGACGCAAAGGCGCGTTTCCGCTCTCCCAGGCGCACAACCTGCCTTTCGTCGGTCGGCTTGCACGTTGGGGGAAACCAACAATGAATTACACGTTAGAAACCGCGATCGTGGCCCTTGGGGCCTTTCTCGCGTTGCTCGGGGCAGCCTTTGCCCATGACAGTCTTTTCGCCGCCCATATGTGGGTGCTGTTCTTTACACTGCTGGTCAGCACGGTGCTTCTGTTGCGCCGTGTCTCCTTCGCGCCTGTCGATCCGGCCGCGCTCGCCCGCCGCAAGTCGGAATATTTCGACGAGGTGGTGAAATACGGCGTCATCGCCACCGTGTTCTGGGGTGTCGTCGGTTTTCTGGTCGGGGTCGTGGTGGCGCTTCAGCTTGCCTTTCCCGATCTCAACATCGCACCTTATTTCAATTTCGGCCGCATGCGGCCGCTGCACACATCGGCGGTGATCTTCGCTTTCGGCGGAAATGCGCTGATCGCCACGTCCTTTTATGTGGTGCAGAGAACCTGTCGGGCGCGCCTGTTCGGCGGCAATCTCGGCTGGTTCGTCTTCTGGGGCTACAACCTCTTCATCATCATGGCCGCCACCGGTTACCTGCTCGGCATCACCCAGGGCCGCGAATATGCGGAGCCGGAATGGTATGTCGATATCTGGCTGACCATCGTCTGGGTCGCCTATCTCGTGACCTTCCTCGGCACGATCTTCATGCGCAAGGAGCCACATATTTATGTGGCGAACTGGTTCTATCTCGGCTTCATCGTCACCATCGCCATGTTGCACATCGTCAATAATCTGGCGGTGCCCGTGTCGTTTCTGGGCGTCAAGAGCTATTCGGCGTTCTCCGGCGTGCAGGATGCGCTGACGCAATGGTGGTACGGCCATAACGCCGTCGGCTTTTTCCTGACCGCCGGCTTCCTCGGTATGATGTATTATTTCATTCCGAAGCAGGTGAACCGCCCGGTCTATTCCTACCGCCTGTCGATCATCCACTTCTGGGCGCTGATCTTCATGTATATCTGGGCCGGTCCGCACCATCTGCACTATACCGCGCTGCCCGACTGGGCGCAGACGCTCGGCATGGTGTTCTCGGTGATGCTGTGGATGCCCTCGTGGGGCGGCATGATCAACGGCCTGATGACGCTTTCGGGCGCATGGGACAAGATCCGCACCGATCCCGTCGTGCGCATGATGGTGATGGCGGTGGCCTTCTACGGCATGGCGACTTTTGAAGGTCCGATGATGTCGATCAAGGCCGTCAACTCGCTCAGCCACTATACCGACTGGACCATCGGCCACGTTCATTCCGGCGCGCTTGGCTGGAACGGCATGATCACCTTCGGCGCGATCTATTACCTGACGCCGAAACTGTGGGGCAGGGACCGTCTCTACAGCCTGCAACTGGTCAACTGGCACTTCTGGCTCGCAACGCTCGGCATCGTCGTTTACGCCGCCGTCATGTGGGTGGCCGGCATCCAGCAGGCTCTGATGTGGCGCGAATATGATAGCCAGGGCTTCCTCGTCTATTCCTTCGCGGAATCGGTCGCAGCACTGTTCCCCTATTACGTGATGCGTGCACTGGGCGGGCTGATGTTCCTCAGCGGCGCGCTGATCATGGCCTACAACGTCACGATGACCATCCTCGGTCATCAACGCGAGGAGGGCGCCCGCAAGGACGCGGCTCCTTCGCTGCAGCCTGCTGAATAAGGAGAGGCCGATGTCCATACTTGACAAACACGGCGTCATCGAACGCAACGCCACGCTGCTTCTGGTCGGCTCGCTGCTGGTCGTCTCCATCGGCGGTATCGTGGAAATCGCACCGCTCTTTTATCTCGAAAACACCATCGAGAAGGTGGAGGGCATGCGACCCTACACGCCGCTGGAACTGGCCGGGCGCAACATCTACATCCGCGAGGGGTGTTATGTCTGCCACAGCCAGATGATCCGTCCATTCCGCGACGAGGTGGAGCGTTACGGACATTACAGCCTTGCGGCGGAATCCATGTATGACCATCCGTTCCAGTGGGGTTCCAAGCGCACGGGGCCGGACCTCGCGCGCGTCGGCGATCGTTATTCGAACGAATGGCACGTGCAGCATCTGGCCGATCCGCGCTCCGTGGTGCCGGAATCGATCATGCCATCATACGCCTTCCTCAAGACGACACCGCTGAAGATCACCGATATCTCGATGGAGCTTAAGGCCAACCGCGCCGTCGGTGTGCCCTATAGCGACGAGATGATCGAGAAGTCCGCAGCCGATCTGGCCGCCCAGGCGGACCCGAATGCGGATTCGTCGGAACTTCTGGCGCGTTACCCGAAGGCGAAGGTCGGCGATTTCGACGGCGATCCGGCCAAGCTTACCGAAATGGATGCTCTGGTCGCCTATCTGCAGATGCTCGGCACGCTGGTCGATTTCTCGACCTATGACGATGCCGCCGGATACCGGTGAGGAGGCGAAACGATGGAAACCTATACGGCCATGCGCCACTTCGCCGACAGCTGGGGCCTGCTTGCCATGACCCTGTTCTTCGCCGGCGTCGTCGTTTTCACCCTTCGCCCCGGCTCCAGACAAGCCGCGGACGATGCCGCCAGCATTCCGCTCAAGGAGGACTAGGATATGTCCGAAAAACACATTGATGACATCAGCGGCGTCGAAACCACCGGCCACGAATGGGACGGTATCCGCGAGCTGAACAATCCCATGCCGCGCTGGTGGGTCTGGACCTTTTATTTCACGATCCTCTGGGCCATCGGTTATACCATCGCCTATCCGGCTTACCCGCTGATATCGGGCGCAACAAAAGGGCTGCTCGGCTGGAGCAGCCGCGGCGAAATCGCCACCGAAATCGCCGATGCGAAACAGGCGCAGAGCGTTTATGTCGACAGGATCGCCAATTCCTCGCTTGCCGAAATCCAGGCGGACCCGACCCTGATGCAGTTCGCCCTTTCCGGCGGTGCAGCCGCTTTCAAGGTCAATTGCATTCAGTGTCACGGTTCGGGCGCGGAAGGCGGGCAGGGTTATCCCAACCTCAATGACGATGACTGGATGTGGGGCGGCAGTGCCGACGATATCTACACGACGGTGAAGCACGGCATCCGTTTTGCCGATGATCCTGATACGCGCGCTTCGGAAATGCCGGCCTTCGGCGACATCCTCCAGTCGAACGAAATCCGCGAGGTCGCGGCCTATGTCGTCAGCCTTACCGGCACGCCTTCCAACCCGGCGCTGGTGGAACCCGGCAAGCAGCTCTTTGCCGACAATTGCGCCTCGTGCCACGGGGAAGACGCCAAGGGTAATCGCGAATTCGGCGCGCCCAATCTGGCCGATGCGATCTGGCTGAAGTCGCATGGGGAGGAAGGCATCGTCTCGCAGATCCGTTCGCCCAAGCACGGCGTCATGCCCGCCTGGGGTGAGCGTCTCGGTGACACGACCGTCAAGCAGCTGGCGATCTTCGTGCATTCGCTTGGTGGGGGCGAGTAAGCTTTCCGGCAGAAAAGGAAAGGGCCGCGTGATGCGGCCCTCACGGTGATGACGCGTCCCTCCCAGATTCGACGTTATCCTCGGGCTTGACCCGAGGATCCATGGTGCCACCAGCGGTGGATCCTCGGGTCAAGCCCGAGGATGACGGGGGAGAGATTCAGGAGACGGGCCGCGATGCGGCCTTTTTTATTTGTCCGACCAAACGGCCAGTTCGTATCCATCCGGATCGGTGAAATGGAAACGTCGGCCGCCGGGAAAGCCGAAGATCGCAACGCTGATCTGTCCGCCGGCGGCTTCGACACGCCGCTGCACATCCTCGATATCGGCGGCGTAGAGAATGACGAGCGGTCCGCCCCTGGCCGAAACCGGCGCGGTGGTGGTGAAACCGCCGGTCAGCCGGCCATCGGAAAATTCGCAATATTGCGGACCGTAATCCTTGAAGGTCCAGCCGAATGCGCCGCCGTAAAATTCCTTGCTGCGTTCGATGTCGGCGACGTTGAATTCGACATAGTCGATGCGCCGGTCATTGGCATTTTCTGTCATCATTTACTCCATCAATCCGCTTCAAGCAGGGATTTCAGCGTTTCGAGATCGGCCGTGATCGCGCTCGCGTCCTGCTCGAACTCCTCGTCCGTCATGCCGTCAAGCCGAAGCAGCGTGAAGCTCACTTCCGCGCCGCTGCCATTCGGCGTTACCCGAAGCGCGTTATAGACCTTCAGGCCGTCCGGCAATGTGACGACGTGATCTATGACGCCGAATTCGTTGGCGGGCGCAAAATTCACCCGCACCTCGCCAAGCGGCCCGCCATCGGCAATCCAGTCGTTGCCATCCGGCTTCAGCCCGCCGCCCAGACCTGCCGCCCAGCGCGGCATGTTCTGCGGGTCGGAGGCGAAACCATAGACCTGTGCCCACGGCTTTTCGACTGACAGGTGAATGATTCTCGACTGCATGACAGGCATCTCGTCCTCCCTCTGCGGCGCGGTCCCTCCCTGCGCCACTTTGTCGTCACTTGATGTAAGTCAAGGATGTTTCCCTGCTGAGATGGGAGAAAGCAAGGAGATAAAAATGGACTCCTATCATGAACATCTATCGCGCCGGACAGGATCGCCTGCAACAGCCCGTCGAAAGGCTGGAGGCGGAAGCCGTCAATTCCGCAAAAACGCGCAAACCGCTTTACGAAGCGCGCAAGAAGATTTTTCCGAAGCGCGCCGAAGGCAGGTTCCGGCGGTTCAAATGGCTGGTGATGCTGGTCACGCTCGGCATTTATTATCTGACGCCGTTCCTGCGCTGGGACCGCGGTCCCTATGCGCCGGATCAGGCGGTGCTGATCGATATCGCCAACCGGCGCTTTTATTTCTTCTTCATCGAAATCTGGCCGCAGGAGTTCTTTTTTGTTGCCGGCCTGCTGGTCATGGCGGGGCTGGGGCTGTTTCTCGTCACATCAGCCGTCGGGCGTGCATGGTGCGGTTACACCTGTCCGCAGACCGTCTGGGTCGACCTGTTTCTGGTGGTCGAACGGGCGATCGAGGGCGACAGGAACGCCCGCATGAAACTGGACGCGGCGCCCTTCACATTTGGCAAATTGCGCAAGCGGGTGCTGAAACATGCGATCTGGCTGGTGATTGGCGTTCTGACCGGCGGCGCCTGGATTTTCTATTTCGCCGATGCGCCGACGCTGGCGATGCAGTTCATGACCGGGCAGGCGCCGATGATTGCCTACTCGACCGTCGCCACGCTGACCGCTACCACCTATGTCTTCGGCGGGCTGATGCGGGAACAGGTGTGCACCTACATGTGTCCCTGGCCGCGCATCCAGGCGGCGATGCTGGATGAGAATTCGCTTGTCGTCACCTATAATGACTGGCGCGGCGAACCGCGCTCGCGGCACGCCAAGAAGGCTGCGGCAGCTGGGGAGAGCATCGGCGACTGTGTCGATTGCAATGCCTGTGTCGCGGTCTGTCCCATGGGCATCGACATCAGGGACGGGCAGCAGCTGGAATGCATCACCTGCGCGCTCTGCATCGATGCCTGTGACGGGGTGATGGACAAGATCGGCAAGCCGCGCGGGCTGATCGCCTATGCGACGCTGTCCGAATATCAGTCCAACATGGCGCTGGCGACCGGCAATGGCGAATACGCCATCCGCCCCACCAATGTGCGTGAGGAGGACGGCAGTTTCAGCAAGCGTGTCCGCCACTTCAACTGGCGCATCATCTTCCGGCCGCGCACGCTGCTTTATACCGCCATCTGGGCTGCTGTCGGCATCGGCATGCTGTTTGCGCTGGTGACGCGCGAGCGGCTGGCGCTCAATGTCCTGCACGACCGTAATCCGCAATATGTGCTGGAATCGAACGGGTCGATCCGTAACGGCTATACCGTGCGCATTCTCAACATGGTGCCGCAGCCGCGCGTGATGAGCCTGACGATAGAAGGCCTTCCGAATGCGGTGATGAAGATAAACGGCATGCCGGATACGGCCGCGCGCGCCTTCGAGGTGACGGTGGAGCCGGATGAGGCGACGACGCTGAAGGTCTTCGTCACCCTGCCGGGCAAGGATATCGCGCGGGCGGCGGAGAATTTCGAATTCATCGTCAGTGATACGGCCGGCCATGAAACGGCCCGCTACGATGCGGTCTTCAATGCTCCGGGAGTGAAAAAATGACAGTCAACAATCGCCAGACATCCGGCTTCGTTTTCACCGGCTGGCACATGCTCGGCGTCATGGTGCTGTTCTTCGGCACCATCATCACCGTCAACATGATCATGGCCTGGAATGCGGTCCACAGCTGGAGCGGGCTCGTCGTGCCCAACACCTATGTTGCCAGCCAGCAGTTCAATGCCAAGGCGGAAGCCGCCAAGGCACGGGCTGCAACCGGCATCAAGGGCAGGCTCGTGGTGGATGAGAAGACCGTGCGTTACGAGGTTTTCCATCCCGATAAAGGTCCGATCGATACGGATACGGTGACGGCGCATTTTCGTCGGCCTGTGGGTGAAAGCCAGAATTTCGACATGGAACTGGCCCCGGCCACCACCGGCGTCTTTACCGGCGCACATGACATGCTGCCGGGGCAATGGATCGTCGAGGTCACCGCCGTCAAGGACGGCCGGATCATCGTGCATGAGGGCACGCGGATTGCCGTTATCAGGGGACGTCAATGAGCTGCTGTGCACCGGGAACGGAAGGCTCGCTTCAACTCGGCGAGCCGGTCAATCCACCATCGTCGGAGGAATTGCTGCTGGCGAGCCGCGATCTGGGGCAGGGGCTGCGTCAGACCGATCTCAGCGTGCCGGATGTTTATTGCGGCGCCTGCATCACAACCATCGAGACTGCGCTTAACCGTTTGCCACAGGTGGAACGCGCGCGGGTGAACCTGTCATCCAAACGTGTGGCGGTTGTCTGGAGGGAAGAGGTCAATGGCGTCAGGACCGATCCCGCCGAGATTGCCCGTGCAATTCTGTCGACGGGATACCGCACTCATCTTTTCGCCAGCGGGCAGGATGCTTCCGACGCGTTGCGCTCGCAGCTGATCAGGGCGGTGGCGCTGTGCGGTTTTGCTTCAGCCAATATCATGCTTCTGTCCGTCTCCGTCTGGTCGGGGGCGGATGCGGCGACGCGCGACATGTTCCACTGGATTTCGGCGATGATCGCCGCGCCGGCGCTGATCTATGGCGGGCGTTTCTTCTATCAATCTGCCTGGAACGCGCTGAAACACGGCCGCACCAACATGGATGTGCCGATCGCGCTTGCCATCACGCTCTCTTATGCCGTTTCGCTGTGGGAAACGATCCATCACGGTGAACATGCCTGGTTCGACGCGACCGTATCGCTGCTGTTCTTCCTGCTGATCGGCCGCACGCTGGACCATATCATGCGCGACAAGGCGCGCTCGGCCATTGCCGGACTGGCCCGGCTGTCACCGCGCGGCGCGACCGTTATCGGGGAGGATGGAACGCGGGAATATCGCCAGCTTGCCGATGTTCAACCCGGAATGTCGATTGCGATTGCGGCAGGTGATCGTGTGGCGGTGGATGCCGTGGTCGTCTCCGGCAGCAGCGATCTCGACATGTCCATCGTCAATGGTGAAAGCGCGCCGCGTCGCGTTGCGGCAGGCGACAGCCTGCAGGCCGGCACGCTCAACCTCACCGGTTCGCTCACCGCTCGGGTGACCGCCTCGGCCAGGGACTCCTTCCTGTCGGAAGTGATCGGGTTGATGGAGGCGGCCGAAGGCGGGCGGGCGCGTTACCGCCGTATCGCCGACCGCGCCGCAAGCTATTATTCACCCGTGGTGCATCTTCTCGCGCTGGTTACATTCCTCGGCTGGGGCATTTTTGGCGGGGACTGGAAACAGGCGATGCTGATTGCCATTGCGGTTCTCATCATTACCTGCCCCTGTGCGCTGGGCCTTGCCGTTCCCGTCGTGCAGGTGGTGGCCGCTGGACGGCTCTTCCGGCACGGCATCATGGTCAAGGAAGGCTCGGCCATGGAGCGGCTGGCCGAAATCGACACCGTGCTGTTCGACAAGACCGGCACGCTGACCGTTGGTAAACCGAGACTGGTCGAGACAGGTGATGTGAAGCCGGCCACCATGGCAATTGCGGCGGGACTTGCCGCCCATTCGCGTCATCCTCTCTCGAAAGCCCTGCATGCCGCTTATAGCGGTGCCTTGCCGGCCTATGAGGTGGTGCGGGAAATTCCAGGCTCGGGTGTCGAGGCCGAGACGGAAGCCGGCATCTACCGGCTCGGTAATCGCCGTTTCGCCTGCCCGGATGAGGCACAGACCGACAATGGCGATGCGCGGTCGGAAGTGGTGCTGTCGCTCGATGGCCATCAACTGGCGAGCTTCGGTTTCGAGGATAATCCGCGCGCGGGTGCGGTTGCGGCTTTGCGTAGCCTGTCTGCGCGGGGCCTTGTGCAGGAAATCGTTTCGGGTGACCGGGCCGCCGCCGTCAGCGCCATGGCGCAGCGATTGGGGATCGGCAACTGGCGTGCGGACCTGTCGCCGAAGGACAAGGCGGCGCGCTGCGCCGAACTTGCCAGCGAGGGTCGCAGGGTGCTGATGGTGGGAGACGGTATCAACGATGCGCCGGCGCTCGCTGCTGCCCATGTTTCCATGGCGCCCGCCACCGCCGCCGATATTGGCCGTCAGGCCGCGGATTTCGTGTTCATGCAGGAGGATCTCGATGCCGTGCCTTTTGCGATCGAGACATCGCAGCGGGCCGGAAGGCTTATCCGGCAGAATTTCGCGCTTGCCATCGGCTATAATATCATCGCCGTGCCGATTGCGATTGCCGGTTATGCGACGCCGATGATCGCGGCCATTGCGATGTCGACATCTTCACTGATCGTCGTTGCCAATGCCTTGCGCCTCGCCGGTGCGGCGGAAACCACTCGTCCCCGGAGCGACGTAAAAACAGGATTTGCGGGCGAGGGGGCGCAACTGGCATGAACATGTTGATCTATCTCATTCCCGTCGCGCTGTTTCTGGGCGCGCTCGGGCTTTTCGCCTTCCTCTGGTCGGTTCGATCAGGGCAATATGACGATATGGACGGGGCTGCCTGGCGGGTAATCGATGATGGTGACGACCGGCCACGGCCCTCTTGAAGGGGACGCAAAAGATCAGTTTTGAACTGGCCTTGACCTGTCGCAAATATGCAAAGCTGACTTGCGTCATCAAAATTTAATCGTTTCAGTCCCGGCTAGCCTTGCCGTTTGTCCATTACAGTGCCACAACACGACCACCTAAAAGCAAGATGGAGGCACATCCGTGGAACAGGCAGAAATCGGTTTGATCGGTCTCGGCGTCATGGGCTCGAACCTGGCGTTGAACATCGCGGAAAAGGGCAACAAGATTGCCGTATTCAACCGAACCCCGGAAGTTACACGAAAATTCTACGCCGATGCGGGCGAACTGCAGGGCCAGATCATTCCCTGCGAAACCATCGAGGAATTCGTCGCTGCAATTCGTCCTCCGCGCCCGATCATCATCATGATCAAGGCCGGCGATCCGGTTGACCAGCAGATGGAAATCCTGAAGCCCCATCTCGCCAATGGCGACATCATGATCGACGCCGGCAATGCCAATTTCCGCGATACGATCCGCCGTTTCGACAATCTGAAGGATAGCGGCCTGACCTTTATCGGCATGGGCGTCTCCGGCGGTGAAGAAGGCGCACGTCATGGACCGTCGATCATGGTCGGCGGCACGGAAGACAGCTGGAAGCGTGTCGAGAAGGTGCTGACCTCCATTTCCGCCAAGTATAATGACGATCCGTGCGTGGCATGGCTCGGCAATGACGGCGCCGGCCATTTCGTCAAGACCATCCATAACGGCATCGAATATGCCGACATGCAGATGATCGCCGAAATCTACGGCATCCTGCGTGATGGCCTTGGCATGAGCGCCGTCGAAATCGCCGATGTCTTCGCCGAATGGAACAAGGGCCGCCTGAATTCCTACCTGATCGAAATCACCGAGAAGGTTCTGCGCGCCGCCGATCCGATCACCGGAAAGCCGATGGTCGATCTGATCCTCGACAAGGCCGGCCAGAAGGGCACCGGCAAGTGGTCGGTCATCGAGGCCCAGAACATGGGCGTCGCCGCAACCGCCATCGAGGCGGCCGTGGCTGCCCGTATCCTGTCGTCGCAGAAGGACGAGCGCGAAGCTGCCGAGAAGATTTTTGGCCTGCCGACCCTCGCAGCGGCACCGGCTGACAGAAAAGCCTTCATCGCCGATCTGGAAAGCGCGCTTCTGGCCGCCAAGGTCGGTGCTTATGCGCAGGGCTTCGCCATCATGTCGGCTGCTTCGAAGGAGTTCAACTGGAACCTGCCGATGCCGACGATCGCCCGCATCTGGCGCGCCGGCTGCATCATCCGTTCGGAATTCCTCGATGAGATCACCTCGGCCTTCACCAAGGATCCGCATGTGGCCAACCTCATCGTGACGCCTGCCTTCGCCGCCATCGTCAAGGATACCGATGCGCCGCTGCGCCGCGTGGTTTCCTACGCCGTGCTCTCCGGCCTGCCTGTTTCGGCGCTGGCTTCGGCACTCGGCTATTTCGACGCCTATCGCCGCGGCCGCGGCAGCGCCAACCTCATTCAGGCGCAGCGCGACTTCTTCGGCGCGCATGGTTTCGAACGCACCGACGGTGTCGACAAGCCGCACGGCCCATGGGGCAGCGGCGCCGACATTTTCTGATCGGCTGAAGTGATAAAAACAAAAGGCCCGCGCAAGCGGGCCTTTTTCATTTCGGTTGCTGCTTCAACTCAGCGGGCAGCGGCGAGGCCGACGATGAGGCCGCTGACAGCGTTGATCAGCAGGAACTGGTTGTCGACGCGCACCCAGCGCTGGTCGCGGCGCGGTTCTGCAAGGTGGTAACGGCGGTAGTCACGGCGGTCCACCATGTTGCGGCGCTCACGGGCCGAGAGGCGCTGGCCGCGATCCCAGCGGTGCTTCTTGACGATGACTTTCTTGGTGGTGACCTGACGCTCGACGGTGACGCCGCGATGGCGATCGTCGTGGCGGCTCTGGGCCTGTGCCATCGGAGCTGCAAGAACGGTGGCTGCCAGAAGAATGGTGACGAACTTTTTCATGGAAGTTTCCTCTCGGGTTTCGATGAGGAGAACTTACGAATAAACGAATGAACGGAAACTGAATTTAAAATTACATTTATGTAATGGTTGTTAATGCTTAGGGGCGGGAGTTAATCTTTTGTTTTGAGTTTCTTGGCGCAAGTTTCGGAGCGTGCAGGCCGCCCGGCGTAACCGGGCGACCCTTTCTGTATCAGACCCGTTCGGCGGATTTTGCCCAGAGGTTGATATCCGCATCCCTGGCGTAACGATCGATTTCCGCCAGCTCCTCGGTGGAGAACTCGGCATTGTCGAGCGCCTTCACGCAGTCTTCAACCTGTTCGACACGGCTTGCGCCGATCAGCGCCGAGGTGATGCGACCGCCGCGCAGAACCCAGGCAATCGCCATTTGCGCCAGCGTCTGGCCGCGGCGTTCGGCAATGCTGTTGAGGGAGCGGATGTTTTCAACATTGCGCTCGTTGAGGAAGGCGGGGTTCAGCGACTTGCTCTGTGATGCACGGCTGCCCTGCGGCACGCCGCCGAGATATTTCGTTGTCAGCATGCCCTGCGCCAGCGGTGAGAAGACGATGGAGCCGATGCCCAGTTCTTCCAGCGTATCGACGAGACCGTCTTCCTCGATCCAGCGGTTGATCATCGAATAGCTCGGCTGATGGATGATGCAAGGCGTGCCGAGGTCCTTGAGGATGGCGGCGGCCTCGCGGGTGCGCTTCGAATTGTAGGAGGAAATGCCGACGTAAAGCGCCTTGCCCGAGCGCACGATCTGGTCCAGCGCGCCGCAGGTTTCCTCAAGCGGCGTGTTGGGGTCGAAACGGTGGGAGTAGAATATGTCGACGTAGTCCAGCCCCATGCGCTTCAGGCTCTGGTCGCAGGAAGAGATCAGATATTTGCGGCTGCCCCATTCACCATAGGGGCCGGGCCACATGTTGTAACCGGCCTTGGAGGAGATGATCATCTCGTCGCGATAGCCGGCAAAATCCGTTTTGAGGATTTCACCGAAGGCGGTTTCGGCGCTGCCGGGCGGCGGGCCGTAATTGTTGGCCAGATCGAAATGGGTGATGCCGAGATCGAAGGCACGGCGGCAAATGGCCTGTTTCGTCTGGTGCGGCGTGTCGTTGCCGAAATTGTGCCAGAGTCCCAGCGAGATTGCCGGCAGTTTCAGGCCGGTCTTGCCGCAATGATTGTATTTCATGGACGCGTATCGGTTTTCGGCCGGTTGCCAAACCATGGGTCTTCCTCCACTTGCTGATGACTGGCTGCCGGAGAACCCGGCAACCCTTTGAACCGATGAAAACAGGTGCGGGCGCACCTGTCATTCCCCAGAGGGATGGTTATGCCTTTCTCCGCATGGTTTCAATGCCGGGATTGGGCCGGGATTGGGCCGGGATTGGGCGAGGACTGGCAGGTATGAAGATCGAAGACGCGGAAATGCGGCTGCCCGCCACCCGTCTTCGGGGTGAAGATGATGCGACGCGTTTCGCCGGCGGAAAGATCGAAGAGGTTGTCGGAATATCGTCCCGGCTGGTCCGCCTCCAGCATGACAAAGAGCGCAAGACCGGTTGCCGTGATGTCGATTTCGAACTGGCCGTTTTTCAACGTGTTTGTCGTGAAGCTCAGGCCGGCGGGCTGAAGCTCCAGTGCTTTATAGGTGTCGCGCACATGGTGGCCTTCGCCGGTCATGCCGTTCGAGGCGATGAAGTTCCACGCGAGGATGGCGCCATCCGGCAGGCCGTCCATGTCGATATCGGTCAAGGTCGCGGCCTTGTCCGTTGCGCATGCGCCATTGGCGGATTTCAGCGGTACACGATTGCCGTCCATGGTCAGCGCGATGATATTCATGTCGATCTCGACATCTTCCGCCGTGTCGTTGACCATGGAGAAGCTCACCCGGCGTCCATCCTCCGAAGGGATGGCCGAGACCGTGACCGGCTGGAAAAAGCGGCGAGCAGCATAATGCAGCGCCTTCCAGCCGCCGCCATAATCGAGGCTGGACCATGAGGCGACCGGCCAGGTGTCGTTCAGTTGCCAGTACAGCGTGCCCATGCAATGGGGTTTCAGCGAGCGCCAATAATCCACCGCCGTGCGGATCGCCAGCGCCTGCTGGACCTGGCTCAGATAAACGAAATTCTCGAAATCCCTGGGGAAGCGGAAATAGCGGAACATGGTGCCGGCAATCCGCTCATTGCCGCCGACATTCTTCTGGTGCAGCTCGATGACCGGGGAGGCGATGTTCATGTCCTTTTCTTCCGCATAGGTGCGGATGACGGGCATGGACGTGTAGGACTGGAAACCGAATTCGGAGCAGAAACGCGGTTTCACCGAGCGATAATTATCGAATGACTTGTTCTCGTGCCAGACCGACCAGTAGTGCATGTCGCCGGAACCATCTGCGTGCCATGCATCGCCGTAATCGAGGTAACCCGACGCGGGACTCGATGGCCACCAGAGCGCTTCGGGGGCGGCTTTTTTCAGGGCTCTTTCGATGGTGCGGTTCAGACGATCATAGGCGACGAGATAGCGGTCGCGATTGTTGCGGGATTCATCGAACCAGGTCAGCGCGCCCACCAGCTCGTTATCGCCGCACCAAAGCGCGATGGAGGGGTGGGAGGAGAGGCGTTTCACCTGATAATCGACCTCGTGTTCGACATTGTCGAGAAAGTCCTCGCTGCAGGGATAGAGATTGCAGGCGAACATGAAATCCTGCCAGACCAGCAGGCCGAGACGGTCGCAGAGATCGTAGAACCAGTCTTCCTCATAGAACCCGCCGCCCCAGACACGGATCATGTTCATATTGGCCTCAACCGCGGAGCAGAGAAGATCTTCAGTCTTTTCCCGGCTGGTGAGCGAATAAAGCGCGTCGGCAGGAATCCAGTTGGCGCCGCGGCAGAAAATCTCCCGGCCATTGATGCGGAAGGCGAAGCGGCTGCCGGCCTCATCCGTGTCGGTCAGAAGCTCGATGGTTCTGAAGCCGATCTGGCGGGTGACGGTCTCATCGGGCAGTTCCACCGTGAGGTTGTAGAGCGTTTGCTCGCCACTGCCGGCCGGCCACCAGAGGTCCGGATTTTCCAAGAAGAAGACGTGGCGCACCACCGTTTCGCCTGCACCGACACCGCAATCGAGTCTCAGCCTTTCATCGTTGAGAGAGAGATAGACCGGCAGACTTGCGGGGCCTTCGGCAAACAGCGTGATGGCCACATGCAGCTCGACGCCGCCTTCGACATGGTGCTGCGAGGTGACGACATGTTCGATGCGGGCGGTATCGAGCCGCTTCAGCAGGATTTTGCCGTAAAGGCCAAGCGGAGCAATCGCGATGTTCCAGTCCCAGCCGAAATGGCATTGCGGCTTGCGCAGCATGTTGCCATTGGCGATGGGCGAATTGCCCGGGTGATAGGGAATGTAAAATGGCTGCCGCGCCTGCCGTTCCGCGCCGGCCGCGATGTTGGAATGGAAATGAATGCGGATGGTGTTTTCACCCGGCCGAACCGCCCGGGAGATATCGGGGCGGTAACGGCGGAAGCAATTGTCGGCGCTCAACACGGGAATGTCGTTGACGAAAACGATGGCAACGGTATCGAGATAATCGATATCGAGATACCAGCTGGCATCGGCTTCATCGAGAATAAATGTGCGCTCGATGATCCAGTCCCGCTGCGCCACCCATTGCACCGCCTTTTCATTGGCGCCGTGATAGGGATCGGGAATGATGCCCGCATTTTTGAGCGCGGTGTGAATATCACCCGGTACGGAAAGCTGGGTGGCATGGTCTCCTTCCACCGAGGTCAGGCGCCAGGGCCCGGCAAGATCAATGACGGATTCGGGCGAGGAAGAAGAAATCATGATCGGACCCTGCATGGTATGAATTCAAAGAAGACTGGCCGGCATTATGCTGCAGGCTTGTGTCAGAATCTGGGGAGAATGGATGCCCGCAAAGCCGCAGCCACACGTTTGCGATACGTTTATCCGGCTTTGCGATTTCCTCCCTCCGGCAACGTTACCGTAAAACAATCGTGCCGTCATTCCTTTGAGTGACAACCGGCAGCATGAAAAATGGGGCGCATCCCGGCATCGGGACAAAGGAGCAATTTCGTATCGATTTAAATAGATTTTCTGTTTATATATTAGACTATTATGGATATTTTTTAATCTTGATAGCGAGGATTTTTGTCATGGGATATTCGGAAATTCTGAGCAGGAAGAAGCAGCAGGCGCTCGGGAAATATTTTCCGGACCTATATCGTTTTCGCTGAATTGGCGGATGATCGGATAGGGTGGACCTCCGAGCGCAGACCTTTGCCTTTGCAACAGAGCAAAAGCTATCTATGATTATCGTTCGGTAAAGCGTGGCGAAATGACATGAACGATACTGGCAAATCCGGCAGGGACGACATACCCGCGATCACGGGCGAGCGCCCCACCTTGAAGACCATCGCCTATATGACGGGTCTTGGCATCACCACCGTCTCGCGTGCGTTGAAGGATGCGCCTGACATCGGCGCCGAGACCAAGGAGCGCGTGCGGCTGATCGCCCGGGAGATCGGCTACCAGCCGAACCGCGCCGGCGTGAGACTGCGCACGGGCAAGACCAATGTCATCGCCCTTGTGCTGAGTGTGGATGAAGAATTGATGGGTTTCACCAGCCAGATGGTGTTCGGCATTACCGAGGTTCTTTCCACGACACAATATCATCTGGTCGTAACGCCACACATCCATGCCAAGGATTCCATGGTGCCGATCCGCTATATTCTCGATACCGGTTCGGCGGACGGGGTGATTATTTCCAAGATCGAGCCGAACGATCCGCGCGTCCGTTTCATGACCGAGCGCAACATGCCCTTTGTCACCCACGGGCGCTCGGATATGGGCATCGAACATGCCTTTCATGATTTCGACAATGAGGCCTATGCCTATGAGGCAGTCGAGCGGCTGGCGCAATGCGGACGCAAAAGGATCGCCGTCATCGTGCCGCCATCGCGATTTTCATTCCACGATCACGCCCGCAAGGGGTTCAACCGGGGAATCAGGGATTTCGGTCTCACCGAATTTCCGCTGGATGCCATCACCATCGAAACGCCGCTCGAAAAAATCCGCGATTTCGGTCAGCGGCTGATGCAATCGGACGACCGCCCGGATGGCATTGTTTCGATCAGCGGCAGCAGCACCATCGCGCTGGTGGCGGGTTTTGAGGCTGCCGGTGTGAGGATCGGCGAGGATATCGATATCGTATCGAAACAGTCCGCGGAGTTCCTGAACTGGATCAAACCGCAGATCCACACTGTCAATGAAGATATCAAGCTGGCGGGCAGGGAGCTTGCAAAGGCCCTTCTGGCGCGCATCAACGGCGCGCCGCCGGAAACCCTGCAAAGCATCAGCAGCCCGGTCTGGTCTTCCATGGCGCCGAAGCCATAGATTGGCGCTTCCTAATTGCTGCCGCGCACCTACACCTTGTTGCAGCTCGCCCGGATTTTTCCTGATATCGAACTTTAATTAGTCACCATAACCATATGGGATAAAACAATATTTATTATGTGAGTCGCAAGCTTTCGGTGCAGTGCAGGAATGACTGACCCGGGCGTTAGCGACAGCAATCCGCATCAGGACAGGCAGTCCTTCAGCGAACCTGCAATGCCGCGCATCAGTTTGAAATAGAGATCGGGGCCGGGTTCCAGCGTCGCCGCTTCCGGATCGAGCGTCGCCGATTTCGCGGCGGTGCCTTCGGTGATGACCGAAATCAGCTTCGGCTCGAATTGCGGTTCAGCGAAAACGCAGGTTGCGCCGAGCTGGCGGACCTTGTCCTGCATCTGCTTGACACGATCCGCGCCGGGCAGGGTTTCGGGGCTGACGGTGATCGATCCCGCGGTCTTCACGCCGTAACGGTGCTCGAAATATTGATAGGCATCGTGGAAGACGATGAAGGGCTTGTCCTTCACCGGCTTCACCGTTTCCTGGAGTTCAGCATCGAGCGCATCGAGATCGTCGATCAGCTTTTTGGTATTGGCCTGATAGGTCGCGGCATTGCCGGCATCGGCCGCAATCAGCGCGGTTTCGATCGCCTGCGCCATGGCCTTGGCATTGGCGGGATCGAGCCAGAGATGGGTGTCGTATGCGCCGTGGTCATGATCCTCGTGGCCTTCCGTGTGGTCGTGTCCATGATCGTGCGCGCCTTCCTCTGCTTCGTGACCGTCATGCGCATCATGGCCTTCATCGCCGTCGTCATGCGCTTCAAAGGGGCCGCCTTCGCGGAAGGGCAGCTTCTCCAGACCCTTGGCATCTTCCAGCTCGACGACTGTTGCCTTGCTGGCCAGTGCCTCCAGCGGCTTTTCCAGAAATGCTTCCAGTCCCGGCCCGACCCAGAAGACCACATCCGCCTTTTCCAGCCTGCGGGCATTGGACGGTCTGAGATTATAGGTATGCGGCGAGGCCGCGCCGTCAACGATGAGCTGCGGTTCGCCGACACCCCGCATAATGGCTGCAACGAGAGAATGGACGGGCTTGATCGAGACCACGACATCGGGCGCGGCGGTGGCGCCTGAAGCGGCGGCCGCTATTGCCACCGACGCCATGAGCGGGATCAGGATCGATTTCATGAATGCACTCCACTTGAACAAGTATAGTTATGTTATTACATTTATTGCGTAACTCTATAACGTATGCGATAGCGGTAGGCAACATCGCCGAACGGACAATCCCATGCTTCATTCCGCCCGTAAGGGTAACGATACACTGGTTTCCCTTGCCAATGCCGGCGTGCAGCGCAACGGCCGCTGGCTGGTGCGCGGCGTGGAGTTTTCCGTCAGCAGGGGCGAAATCGTCACGCTGATCGGCCCGAATGGATCAGGCAAATCCACCAGCGCAAAAATGGCGATCGGCGTGGTGAAGCCGAGCGAAGGCGATGTCTCGCGCAAGGTCGGTCTGAAAGTTGGTTATGTGCCGCAAAAGCTTTCGGTGGACTGGACCATGCCGCTTTCGGTGCGGCGGCTGATGACGCTGACCGGGCCGTTGCCTGCGCGCGAAATCGACGCGGCACTCAATGCGACGGGCATCGCACATCTTGCCAATGCCGAGGTGCAACATCTTTCCGGCGGCGAGTTCCAGCGCGCGCTTCTGGCCCGCGCCATTGCCCGCAAGCCCGATCTGCTGGTTCTCGACGAACCCGTTCAGGGTGTTGATTTTTCCGGCGAGATCGCGCTCTACGATCTGATAAAAAATATCAGGAATTCAAACGATTGCGGTATTCTGTTAATCTCGCATGACCTGCATGTGGTGATGGCGGAAACCGATACGGTGATCTGCCTGAACGGCCATGTCTGCTGCCGTGGCACACCGCAGGCGGTGAGCCAGAGTCCGGAATATATGCGGCTGTTCGGCGGCACGGCGGCCAAGGCGCTGGCGGTCTATAGTCACCATCACGACCACACCCATCTGCCCGATGGCCGGGTGCAGCATGCGGATGGAACGGTGACGGACCATTGCCACCCCGAGGACGGGCACCATCACGGGCATGATCATCATCATGACCATGGACACCATCACGATGACCATGGCGAATGCGGCTGCGGCCATGACCACGGAGATCAGGCGCCCCAAGACCAGCGGCAGGGAGAACGCCATGTTTGACGATTTCTTCGTTCGCGCCATGGTCGCCGGCATCGGTGTCGCGCTCACCGCCGGTCCTCTCGGCTGTTTCGTCGTCTGGCGGCGTATGGCCTATTTCGGTGATACGATGGCGCATTCGGCGCTGCTCGGCGTGGCGCTGTCTTTGCTGTTGCAGCTCAACCTCATTGTCAGTGTTTTTCTGGTGGCGTCGGCCGTTTCCATCCTGCTGATTTTCCTGCAGCGGCGGCAGGCGCTTTCCTCCGATGCGCTGCTCGGCATCCTGTCCCATTCGGCACTGGCGATCGGCCTTGTCATCGTCGCCTTCATGAGCTGGGTGCGCATCGATCTCGTCTCGTTTCTGTTCGGCGATATTCTTGCCGTCACCCGCAGCGATATCGCGCTGATCTGGGGCGGTGGGCTGGTGGTCATCGTTTCCATGGTTTTCCTGTGGCGGTCGCTGCTCGCTTCCACCGTCAATACCGAACTGGCGGAAGCCGAGGGGCTGAACCCGGAACGGGCAAAGCTCATCTTCACGCTGCTGATGGCGCTGGTGATTGCCATTGCCATGAAGGTGGTCGGCATCATGCTCATCACCTCGCTGCTCATCATACCGGCCGCGACCGCACGGCGTTTTTCCAGCACGCCGGAGGTGATGGCGGTTGTGGCTTCGCTGATCGGTGCGGTTGCCGTTATCGGCGGCCTGTTCGGCTCACTGACCTATGATACGCCGTCCGGCCCTTCCATCGTGGTTGCCGCGGTGATCCTGTTCGTTATAAGCCTGTTGCCGGCGCCGGGTTTTTCCCGCTCCGCGGATGAAGGAGGCAAATCATGAATGCGCAGACCCAGCCGAACCTCACCAAGAACCAGTCGCTGGTCATGAATGCTCTCTCAAATGCGCATCAGCCGCTCAGCGCCTATATGATCCTCGACAAGCTGCGCGACGACGGTTTCCGCGCACCGCTGCAGGTTTACCGGGCGTTGGAAAAGCTGGTGGAATTCGGTCTCGTGCACCGGCTGGAAAGCCTCAACGCCTTCGTTGCCTGCACGCATACGCAGGCCGAATGCTGCTCGCACCACCATGGAACCGTTGCCTTTGCTATCTGCGAATCCTGCGGGCAGGTGACAGAGTTTCATGACCACGAGATCGATCACCGTCTGGAGCGCTGGGTGAAGGACAGCAAGTTCAAGGCGGAAAAGACCACCATTGAAATCCGCGGCCTCTGCGCGGCCTGCGCGGCATAAAGCCAATTGTAAGGGGCGGGCGTCGTTGCCCGCCATCCTCCATTATTCGATGATCGCCAGATCCGTCGAAAAACGCTTCCAGTTCTCGATGTATTTTTCCGCCGAACGGCGAATGCCCGTCACGGTGTCTTCATCCAGCGTGCGGATAGCCCGCGCCGGCGAGCCGACAATCAGCGAGTTATCCGGAAACTCCTTGCCCTCCGTCACCAGCGCGTTGGCGCCGACGAGGCAATTGCGGCCGATCTTCGCGCCGTTCAAAATCGTTGCGCCCATGCCGATAAGCGAATTGTCGCCGATGCTGCAGCCATGCACGATGGCGTGATGACCGATGGTGCACATTTCGCCGATGGTGGCAGCAAAACCTGGATCGCTGTGCACCATCACGCCTTCCTGAATATTGGTGCCGCGGCCAATGCTGATCGGCTCGTTATCGCCGCGCAGCGTCGCACCGAACCAGATGCCGACATCTTCGCCAAGTGTGACCGAACCGATGACATTGGCATCGGGCGCAACCCAGTAACGATCCGGGGCAGGGGTTTGCGGTACCCGGTCGGCGAGGCGGTAAAGCGGCATGGCGGTATCCTCCCTTTGCGTTTCCTGCCGATCAGGCGATTTTTACCGAGAGCGTGCCGACACCATCGACACCACACTCTATCCTGTCACCGCGCACGATCGGACCGACGCCGGCCGGCGTGCCGGTCATGATCACGTCGCCGGCGGCAAGGGTGAACAGCTTGGAAAGCTCGGCAATCACTTCCGGCACCTTCCAGATCATCTGGGCGAGATCGCCGGTCTGCTTGCGTTCGCCGTTGACATCGAGCCAGATCGCGCCGGTTGCGGGATGGCCGATCTTATCGGCGGGAACGATGGCCGAGACCGGTGCGGAATGTTCGAACGCCTTGGCGCCCTCCCAGGAGCGACCCATTTTCTTCAGCCCGTCCTGCAGGTCGCGGCGGGTCATGTCGATGCCGACGGCATAACCCCAGACGTGGTTCAGTGCCTCTGACGCTGGAATATCCGCGCCGCCGCTCTTCAGGACCACGACACATTCGACTTCATAATGCACGTTGGAGGACAGCGGCGGGTAGGGGAAATCATTACCCGCTGGCAGAAGATTGTCCGGGTTCTTCTGGAAATAGAAGGGCGGTTCGCGCGAGGGGTCGTGGCCCATTTCGATGGCGTGATCGGCGTAATTGCGGCCGACGCAATAGACCCGCCGCACGGGGAACAGTTCATCCGTGCCCTCGACGGGCAGCAGGACGGGTTTCGGAGCGGGGATGACGGTGGCGGCCATGGGGATTTCCTGTCGTGTCTTGAAGCTGCAAGTCTTGTCCCGCGATTCCGGGGCGATTTCCAGTTCAAAATGACCTTGCCCGCAAAACTGGCTTTTTGCCGCCCTTTGCTGTAGAAGCCGGCGCAAAGAGGTTTATCCATGTACAGACAAGCGCTTGCCAGCGGCGAAAAAATCTTCGCCGTGGCCCCGATGATCGATTGGACTGATACCCGCTGTAGGTTCCTGCATCGGCAACTGTCGAAGCGCGCTTTGCTGTTCACCGAAATGATCGTTGCCGACGCCATCATTCATGGTCAGCGTGACAGGCTGCTCGGTTACCACCCGCAGGAACATCCCGTGGCCTTGCAGCTCGGCGGATCGGATCCGGCCAAGCTTGCCGAGGCGGTGCGGATTGCCGGTGATTACGGTTATGACGAGATCAACCTCAATGTCGGCTGCCCTTCGGACCGGGTGCAATCCGGCACCTTCGGCGCCTGCCTGATGCGCGAGCCTGAAGTGGTGGCGGAATGTGTTTCGGCCATGAAAGCGGTTGCGGCTGTGCCGGTCACGGTCAAATGCCGCATCGGCGTTGATGACCAGGAGCCCGAAACAGTGTTGCCGGATTTTCTCGCGCGGGTCGTGGCCGCCGGTGCGGATGCGGTCTGGGTCCATGCGCGCAAAGCATGGCTGCAGGGGCTGTCGCCGAAGGAAAACCGCGAGGTACCGCCGCTCGATTATAATCTCGTCTATCGCATGAAGCGGGAAAATCCTGACGTCTTCGTCGGCATCAATGGCGGCATCGCCGATCTCGATCAGGCAAGCGAGCACCTGAAACATATGGACGGCGTGATGCTCGGCCGGGCCGCCTATCACAACACCTCGATCCTTGCCGATGTCGATCACCGCATCCACGGCGAGGAAGCCCGCCACTATGACTGGATGGCGCTACGGGACGCGATGATGGCTTACGCCGCCGACTATATCGCCGCAGGCGGACGTCTCAATCACGTCACCCGCCATATGGTCGGCCTGTTTCAGGGCATGCCGGGCGCGCGCCGTTTCCGGCAAATCCTTTCCAGCGACGCCACCCGGCCGGGTGCGGGGCCGGAGGTGATCGAGGCAGCTTTCGCCGCCATCGATTTCAACCCCACAAAAGAACTGGCGGGCTGAGAGGGCTCAGACCGCTTTTTGCAGTTCCTGCGCACCCACGGGCGCATTGACCTTGCCGCCGGTGATGAAGAAGGCGAAGACGTCGCGCGGGGTCTTTTCGACCTTCCGCTCGGGTGCGATCAGCGGCAGATCGTCGGGCACGCCGCCCGCCGCATAGGTCTTGACCCGTTTGGCCCAGTCGCTGATCCCGGTCTTTGGATAACAGGTCTTGATATCGTCCTCGCCCTTCTGCAGGCGGCAATAGACGAAATCGGCAGTGACATCCGGCAGCATCGGATAATCGTGATGATCGGCGCAGACGACCGCGACCTTGTGTTTGGCGAGGAGATCGATGAATTCCGGCACCTGGAATGTCTCGTTGCGCACCTCGACCACATGCCGCAGGGAGATGCCGTCCTGTTTTTCCGGCAGCAGCGCCAGAAAGGCGCCGAAATCATCCGCATCGAATTTCTTGGTGGGCGCAAACTGCCAGAGAATCGGGCCGAGATGGGACCCGAGTTCCGTGAGCCCCTGAGTCAGGAACTTCGTCATGGATTCACCGGCCTCGGCCAGAACCCTGCGATTGGTGACGAAGCGGCTCGCCTTCAGCGAGAAGATGAAATCCTCGGGCACTTCTGAGGCCCATTTGGCGAAGGTTTCCGGCTTCTGGCTGCTGTAATAGGTGCCGTTCACCTCGATTGCCGTCAATTGCCGGCTGGCATGTTCGAGCTGACGTTTCTTCGGCAGCTTTTCCGGATAAAACGTGCCTTCCCATGGCTCGAAGGTCCAGCCGCCGATGCCGGTGCGGATCGTTCCTGATGTCGACATATGCTGTTCCTCCCAATTCTGCGCCGTCTTCCGATACGTCGCGCTATCATCATTCTTTAGCGCGCAGCAACGGTCGGCATGTTTTTTGCTCATGGATCCTCGCCTCAAGGGCGAGGATGACGGGGAAGGCTCGGGCCTTTCGGCAACCCCTAGAATTACTCCGCAGCCTCGCGTTTCCCGGCCGGCCGGCGGTCGAGAAGTTCCTTCAGGAAGTGGCCGGTATAGGAGCGCTCGACCTTGACGATGTCTTCCGGCGTGCCGGTCGCCACCACTTCACCACCGCCCGTGCCGCCTTCGGGGCCGATATCGATGATCCAGTCGGCCGTCTTGATGACTTCGAGATTGTGTTCGATCACCACGACGGAATTGCCCTGTTCCACCAGCGCATGCAGCATTTCCAGCAGCTTGTTGACGTCATGGAAATGCAGGCCCGTCGTCGGCTCGTCGAGGATGTAGAGCGTGCGGCCCGTCGAGCGTTTCGACAGTTCCTTGGCGAGCTTGACGCGCTGCGCCTCGCCGCCGGAAAGCGTATTGGCCTGCTGGCCGACCTTGATGTAACCGAGGCCGACATCGAACAGCGATTGAAGCTTGTCGCGCACCGCCGGCACTGCGGCGAAGAATTCTACGCCTTCCTCGACCGTCATATCCAGCACGTCGGCGATGGATTTGCCCTTGAAGGTGACATCCAGCGTCTCGCGATTGTAGCGCTTGCCGTGGCAGACATCGCAGGTGACGTAAACGTCGGGCAGGAAGTGCATCTCGATCTTGATGACGCCGTCGCCCTGGCAGGCCTCGCAGCGGCCGCCCTTGACGTTGAAGGAGAAACGGCCCGGCGCATAACCGCGTGCTTTCGCTTCTGGCAGGCCGGCGAACCAGTCACGGATCGGCGTGAAGGCGCCGGTATAGGTGGCGGGGTTGGAGCGCGGCGTGCGGCCGATGGGCGACTGGTCGATATCGATCACTTTGTCGATGAATTCGAAACCGTCGATGCGATCATGTTCGGCCGGGATTTCGCGTGCGCCCATCACCCGGCGCGCCGCCGATTTATAGAGCGTCTCGATCAGGAAGGTGGACTTGCCGCCGCCGGATACGCCGGTCACCGCGGTGAAAACGCCGAGCGGCACGGCCGCCGTGACATTCTGGAGATTGTTACCGCGGGCGCCAAAAACCTTGATCTCGCGACCCTTTTTCGGCTTGCGGCGTTCGGCCGGCACGGCAACACCGAGTTCGCCGGAGAGGTATTTGCCGGTGAGCGATTTCGGATTGGCCATCACGTCCTGCGGCGTGCCTTCCGCGATCACCTCACCACCGTGAATGCCGGCGGCCGGGCCGATATCGACCACATAATCCGCCGTTAGAATGGCGTCCTCGTCATGTTCGACAACGATGACAGTATTGCCGATATCGCGCAGGTGTTTCAGCGTTTCGAGCAGGCGCGCATTGTCACGCTGGTGCAGGCCGATAGAAGGCTCATCCAGAACGTAGAGAACGCCTGTCAGACCCGAGCCGATCTGTGAGGCCAGACGGATACGCTGGCTTTCGCCGCCGGACAGCGTGCCGGAATTGCGCGACAGGCTGAGATAATCCAGTCCGACGTCGTTGAGGAATCGCAGGCGCTCGCGGATTTCCTTGAGAATGCGGACCGCAATCTCGTTCTGCTTGGCGTTGAGATTTTCCGGCAGCACCTCGAACCAGTCGCGTGCCTTGCGGATCGACATTTCGGTGACTTCACCGATATGCAGCTTGTTGATCTTGACGGCGAGGGCTTCCGGCTTCAGGCGATAACCGGCGCAGGCCGGGCAGGGGGCTGCCGACATGTAACGCTCGATTTCCTCGCGCGCCCAGGCGCTGTCCGTCTCTTTCCAGCGGCGCTCCAGATTGGGCACGATGCCTTCGAAATTCTTCACCGTCTTGTAGGAGCGGGCACCGTCCTGATAGTTGAATTCGATCTTGTCGTCGGTGCCCTGAAGGATGGCGTGCTGCGCTTCCTTCGAAAGGTCCGTCCATTTGCTCGACAGCTTGAAACCGAAGGCCTTGCCGAGCGCTTCCAGCGTCTGGTTGTAATAGGGCGAGGAAGACTTCGCCCAGGGGGCGATGGCGCCGTCGCGCAATGTGCGGGCCGGCTCGGGTACGATCAGGTTTTCATCCACCTTCTGCTGCGAACCGAGGCCATCGCAGCTTGGGCAGGCGCCGAAGGGATTGTTGAAGGAGAATAGCCGCGGCTCGATTTCCGGGATGGTGAAGCCGGAAACCGGGCAGGCGAATTTTTCCGAAAACAGCACACGTTCATGGGTCTCGTTGAGAGACTTGTTGGCCGAGCCGCCGGCAGCGGTTTCCTCGGGCGGCAGAGGCTTGTCGGCGAATTCGGCGATTGCCAGCCCGTCGGCGAGCTTGAGGCAGGTTTCCAGACTGTCGGCAAGACGCGCTGACATATCCGGGCGGACAACGGCACGGTCGACCACCACGTCGATATCGTGTTTGTATTTTTTGTCGAGGGCGGGAACGTCGGCGATTTCGTAGAACTGGCCATCCACCTTGACGCGCTGGAAGCCCTTCTTCATCAGCTCGGCCAGTTCCTTCTTGTACTCGCCTTTACGGCCGCGCACGATCGGCGCGAGGATGTAAAGACGCGTGCCCTCTTCAAAGGCAAGGATGCGGTCGACCATCTGGCTGACCGTCTGGCTTTCGATCGGCAGGCCGGTCGCAGGCGAATAGGGCACACCGACACGCGCGAAGAGAAGGCGCATATAGTCGTAAATTTCGGTCACCGTGCCAACCGTGGAACGAGGGTTGCGCGAGGTGGTCTTCTGCTCGATGGAGATTGCCGGCGAAAGGCCGTCGATCTGGTCGACATCCGGCTTCTGCATCATTTCCAGGAATTGGCGTGCGTAGGCCGAAAGGCTTTCGACATAACGGCGCTGGCCTTCCGCATAGATCGTATCGAAGGCAAGCGACGACTTGCCCGAGCCGGAAAGCCCGGTCATGACGATCAGCTTGTTGCGCGGCAGATCCAGATCGATGCCCTTGAGATTATGCTCGCGGGCGCCACGGATGGAAATCGTCTTCAGTTCACTCATGACAAGGCTCGGACAAAAATAACACACTTGATGGCAGCGCGTCCTTATGTAGTGACGCAGCCGGAGGTGTCGAGGTCTATTTCCTATCGGTCGCAGCTTTTCGGAATGCTTGACTCGAAATCTGCGATTTAATAGAACAAAAAAGGAACGAATTGCAAGCGGGAATGTCTGCTCCCGCAGCTTAAGATTATTCTTTGTGGATAGTTCCCTGGCTGCGGTGCCCTTTGCGGGCGGCGGCGGTTATTGTGTGGCGAATTTTTTGAAATGCAATTGCCGGTCATGAAGGCTGGCGGACAGGATGACGAGATGGCTGGTAGCGTAAACAAGGTAATTCTGATCGGAAATGTGGGCGCCGATCCCGAAATTCGCCGGACGCAGGATGGCCGCCCCATCGCCAACCTGCGCATCGCCACTTCCGAGACCTGGCGGGACCGCAACAGCGGCGAACGCCGTGAGAAGACTGAATGGCATACCGTCGTGGTTTTCAACGAGGGCCTGTGCAAGGTCGTCGAGCAATATGTCAAGAAGGGCGCCAAGCTCTATATTGAAGGCCAGCTGCAGACGCGCAAATGGCAGGACCAGACGGGCAACGACCGCTACTCCACGGAAATCGTGCTGCAGGGCTTCAACTCCACGCTGACGATGCTCGATGGTCGCGGCGAAGGTGGCGGCGGCCGCAGCGGTGGCGGTGATTTCAGCGGCGGTAATGACTATGGCAGCGGCGGCGGCTCGGGTTATGGCGGCGGTTACGACCAGCAGTCTTCGTCACGCGGCAGCTCTTCGCGGGGCGGCGGCCAGCCTTCCGGCGGCTTCTCCAACGATATGGACGACGATATCCCGTTCTGAAGCGGATTTTGTCGAAACGATCACAAGTCAGAATTTTTGTGGTTTTTTCGATGTGTTGATATCATCATCGGGCTGACAGGAGATTTAAGACATGGCGAACATGACCTTTTCCTTGCCAGACCCGATGAAAGACTGGATCGAAAGCCGTATCCAGAAGGGCGAATACGCCAGCGCCAGCGACTATGTGCGGGATCTCGTGCGACGTGACTGGGCCCGGCGAGGGCAGGATTTAAGCATTGACGAGCTTCGCCAGATCGTTGCGGATTCCCGCGCCAGTGGCGTCGGGTCTCGCAGCATGGATGAATTGTTCGCGGAAGCTGAACGTGTAGCGGCAGCGCAGGGTGTCTTGCGTGAATGATTATCGGTTGAGCAAGCAGGCCGAAAACGAAATTCTCGACATCTTTCTCTATGGTATTGAACAGTTCGGATTGAGCCAGGCACGCCTTTACAAGGACGAGATGGAAGCTGTTTCCAGTTGCTCGGCAATAATCCACGGATGGGACGTGCGGCCACGACAGTGGGAGAGGGCATACGCCGACACGAGTATGGAAGCCATGTCATTTTTTATGAAATTGACGGTTCCGGCGTTCTCATTCTTACCGTTGTACATGGTCGGAGCATCCGCCGCCTGAAGCTTTGACGGCTTCCAACCTCAGCTGCGTTCATTAGCTGGGAGGAGCGGCTCAGGCCGCGACCTTGTCCGCCAGCATCGCGACCATGACGTCGGATTGCGACACGATGCCCACCATCTTGCCCCTGGCGTCGATCACCGGCAGGTAATGCAGCCCTTCCTCCGCAAAGCGGATGATGGCTTCCTCGATCGAGGTTTCCGGACGTACGGTTCTGACCGGTGAAGTCATGATGTCCTTGACGGTATCGTTGGGGGCGCTTGCGCCTGATAGAATGAGGCGCAGCCGCTGCAGGAAACCGATCGAGGGACGGCCGTTTCTCCAGCTTGCCTTTTCCAGAAAATCCGTCTGGGTGACGATGCCGACGATCTCCGCTTTATCGTTGGTGACCGGCAATGCCTTGAAATGGTGACTGTGCATCAGCGCGTGGGCGTGGCGCAGACTGTCATCGGGGGCGACGCCGACCACATCCCGCGACATGACGCTGGCGCAATCGAGATGCAGTGCCCGGCGGCGCCAGGAGCGCAGTTCGGTCTTGCGCAGGATGGTTTCGAGTTCGTCCCTGTCAATATCGAGGACCTGGTCATACTCCTTCAGCACCTCGTCGAGGTCGGTGGAGGAAAAGCCGATTTTCTGGATGGGGGTCGGATCCGTGGTGCCATGGGCGGCCTTTCCAAGCTTCAGGCCATGTGGATAGGCGCGACCGGTGGCATTGTTATAGGCGAGTGCCAGCGCAAGAAGGATCAGCGAGTTTCCGGCGACCGGCCAGAGCAGGAAACCGTATCCGAGGCTATGCACCGCGGGGCCGCCGAGGACGGCGGTCAGCGCCACCGCACCGCTTGGCGGATGCAGGCAGCGCAGCGCCATCATGGCGGCGATGGCGAGGCTGATGGCGAGCGCGCTGGCAAGGAATGGATCCGGAACCAGCAGCGCGACCGTTACGCCCACGAAAGCCGATACGAGATTGCCGCAGAGGATCGACCAGGGCTGCGCCAGCGGGCTCGAGGGCACGGCAAACAGAAGCACGGCCGAAGCGCCCATCGGCGCGATCATGGCGGGCAGGGTGGGGTCGAAACGCAGAGCGAGACTGCCCAGAAGGCCGGTCAACAGAATGCCGACGAAAGCGCCGGTCGCGGAGCGCAGCCTTTCCCTGTTGCTGACGGGTGCGGCATCCGGGATGAGGCGGCGCAGCGTGGAACGCATGGAGATAACTTTCGAATCCGAAAAAACATGCGTCTTTTAGCCGAAGCGGCGGTCGGATTTAAAGGGAGGATTTTCCGGCATTTTAGCGGTTGGCGGGAATTTATTGCGCTGGAATCGCCAAGGGCTGGCTTTTCAGAAAGCGAAGGCCGATTTTATGCCATCGACCACGAATTGCACGGAAAGCGCGGCAAGCAGCACGCCGAGAAGCCGGGTCAGGATCGCGCGGCCGGTATTACCGAGAAAACGGTCCATCCGCTCCGAGACGATCAGTGCGGCATAAACGAGGGCCATGGCGAAAGCGAGGATCAGGATGAGCACCACCATCTCGACGGTGGTCTTCATCGAGCCGGCGAGAAGCACGGTGGCGGAAATGGCGCCCGGCCCGGCGATCAATGGCAGGGCGAGTGGAAAGACCGCCAGATTGTGCAGATGATCCTTGGTGATGGCGATCTCGGAGGTCTTTTCCTTGCGCTCCTGGCGTTTCTCGAAAATCATCTCGAAGGAAATCCAGAACAGCAGCAGACCGCCGGCGATGCGGAAAGCGCCGAGCGAAATGCCGAGCAGGTTGAGGATGGCGAGGCCGAAGAGCGCGAAGACGGCGAGAATGCCGAAGGCGATGATGGAACCGCGCAACGCCACCTGGCTGCGCTGGTCGCGCGTCATGCCGGCTGTCAGCGCAAGGAAGACGGGGGCGAGACCCGGCGGATCGAGCGTGACCAGAAGTGTGGTAAGCGCATTGATGAGCGTTTCGCTGCTGGCCATTCTTTCCCCGCTTATTGCCTTTTTGCGGATGAGCCTACGCAAGTCGCGGCTGCTTTGAAAGGGAGCGGGCCCGCTTTTGCCGGGCTAAAGCGTGAAAAGCGGCGTTCGTCTTGCAAATGACGCAAAAGCCTGTTCAAAACTCGCCGGGAAATTGGCTTAACGTGGCTGTTTCCGCTATAAAAATCCATCCGATTCTTAACATAGAATGTGATCCGTTTTGACTGACCAGAGCCCCCCCGGCGGCGGAAAACTTCCGCCAGGCATTGAACCGATTTCCATCATGGAGGAAATGCAGCGGTCGTATCTCGATTACGCCATGAGCGTTATCGTGTCCCGCGCGCTTCCCGATGTGCGAGACGGCCTGAAGCCGGTTCATCGCCGTATTCTTTACGGCATGTCCGAACTCGGCATCGACTGGAACAAGAAATACGTCAAATGCGCCCGCGTCACCGGTGACGTGATGGGTAAATTCCATCCGCACGGCAACATGGCGATCTACGACGCGCTGGCGCGTATGGCGCAGGACTGGTCGCTGCGCCTGCCGCTGATCGACGGGCAGGGCAATTTCGGCTCCATCGACGGCGACCCGCCGGCGGCTGAACGTTACACCGAGTGCCGCCTGGAAAAGGCCGCGCATTCGCTGCTCGACGATCTCGACAAGGAAACGGTCGATTTCCGCGACAACTATGACGGCACCTTGCAGGAGCCGGTCGTCGTTCCGGCGAAGTTCCCGAACCTTCTGGTCAACGGGGCAGGCGGCATCGCGGTGGGCATGGCCACCAATATTCCGCCGCACAATCTCTCCGAAGTCATCGACGGCTGTATCGCGCTGATTGAAAATCCGGCGATCGAGCTGCCTGAGATGATGCAGATCATTCCCGGACCGGATTTCCCGACCGGCGCGCTGATCATGGGCCGTTCGGGCATCCGCTCGGCCTATGAGACCGGCCGTGGATCGGTCATCATGCGCGGTGTCGCCACCATCGAGCCGATGCGCGGCGACCGCGAGCAGATCATCATCACCGAAGTTCCCTATCAGGTGAACAAGGCGACGATGATCGAGAAAATGGCCGAACTGGTCAAGGAAAAGCGCATCGAGGGCATTTCCGATCTGCGCGACGAGTCCGACCGCCAGGGTTACCGCGTCGTCATCGAACTGAAGCGCGATGCCAATGCCGAAGTCATCCTGAACCAGCTTTATCGCTACACGCCGTTGCAGACCTCCTTCGGCTGCAACATGGTGGCGCTAAACGGCGGCAAGCCGGAACAGATGACGCTGCTGGACATGCTGCGCGCGTTCGTTTCTTTCCGTGAGGATGTCGTCAGCCGCCGCACCAAGTATCTGCTGCGCAAGGCGCGCGAGCGTGCGCATGTGTTGGTCGGTCTGGCGATTTCGGTCGCCAATATCGACGAGGTCATCCGCGTCATCCGTCATGCTCCCGATCCGGCTTCGGCCCGTGAGGAGTTGATGACACGCCGCTGGCCGGCGCAGGATGTGGAAAGCCTGATCCGTCTGATCGACGATCCGCGCCATCGCATCAACGAAGACGGCACCTATAATCTCTCCGAAGAGCAGGCACGCGCCATTCTCGAATTGCGCCTTGCCCGCCTCACCGCGCTTGGTCGCGATGAAATCGGCGACGAGCTGAACAAGATCGGCGCTGAGATCAGCGAGTATCTTGAAATCCTGTCCTCGCGTCTGCGCATCCAGCAGATCGTCAAGGATGAGCTTGTCTCGATCCGCGACGAGTTCGGCACGCCGCGCCGGTCGCAGATCGTCGAGGGCGGCCCCGATATGGACGATGAAGACCTCATCGCCCGCGAAGACATGGTCGTCACCGTTTCGCATCTCGGTTACATCAAGCGCGTGCCGCTGACCACCTACCGGGCGCAGCGTCGCGGCGGCAAGGGCCGTTCCGGCATGGCGACGCGCGACGAGGATTTCGTCAACCGTCTCTTCGTCGCCAATACCCATACGCCGGTGCTGTTCTTCTCCTCGCGTGGCATCGTCTACAAGGAAAAGGTCTGGCGCCTGCCGATCGGCACGCCGCAGTCCAAGGGCAAGGCCCTCATCAACATGCTGCCGCTGGAACCCGGCGAGCGAATCACCACCATCATGCCGTTGCCCGAGGATGAAACGACCTGGGAAACGCTTGACGTGATGTTCTCGACGACGCGCGGCACGGTTCGCCGCAACAAGCTCGGCGATTTCGTGCAGGTCAACCGCAATGGCAAGATCGCCATGAAGCTGGACGAGGAGGGCGATGAAATCCTCTCCGTCGAAACCTGTACGGACCGCGACGACGTGCTGCTGACGACCGCGCTCGGCCAGTGCATCCGCTTCCCCGTGGACGATGTGCGCGTCTTTGCCGGCCGCAACTCCGTCGGCGTCCGCGGCATCAACATGGCCGAAGGCGACCGCATCATCTCCATGACCATTGTGGGCCATGTGGAGGCTGAACCCTGGGAGCGTGCGGCCTATCTGAAGCGCTCGGCTACCGAGCGGCGTGCCGCAGGGGTCGATGAGGACGATATCGCGCTCGTCGGTGAGGAAGTGACGGAAGAGGGCGAACTCAGCGAAGAGCGCTATCAGGAACTGAAGGCACGCGAAGAATTCGTGCTGACGGTTTCCGTGAAGGGCTTCGGCAAGCGTTCCTCTTCTTACGATTTCCGCACCTCGGGTCGCGGCGGCAAGGGCATCCGCGCCACCGACACCTCTAAGACCAACGAGATCGGCGAACTCGTCGCTGCCTTCCCTGTGGAAGAGGGCGACCAGATCATGCTGGTTTCCGATGGCGGTCAGCTCATCCGCGTGCCTGTCAACGGCATCCGCATCGCCAGCCGCGCCACCAAGGGTGTGACGATCTTCTCTACCGCCAAGGATGAGAAGGTGGTTTCCGTGGAACGGATCAACGAGCCGGAAGGCGACGACGAAGCAGAAAACGGCAATGGCGAAGATGCCGCCGACGATCTGCCGGATACGCCGGAGGCACCGGAGAACGAGGCGTAAGCCGCCTCGTTATCTTGGGTCACCAGTCAAGAAAAACCCCGCGGCGCTCAGGCTCCGCGGGGTTTTTGTTTGTATCGTATCGATCGCGTTTGATTTTCAGCGGATCCGGATATGGACCGGGGCGCGACCCGAGCGGCTCGCGACATGCAGGTGGATGTTTGCTTCCGGCTGATTGGAGCGCCAGGCGCGGGCGCCATGTGACAGAAGCAGCGCCACGAGATCGCGCGTCTTTGCCTTGGAACGGTTGAGACCGAGATCGGCGATACGCATCGCCGCCTCGTGAATGGGATGCAGAACCGAAAGGCTGCCATGCCCGTTGCCAGACGCAATGTCCGAATAATTCTCGTTGACTGCCATCTTGGAAAGCCTCGCTACTCATTACACAATTCGAGGAAACAGGCGATGTTTCGACAATGAATCACCGCCTGCGGAAACGTCAGTTACTGGAGTGAGGCCCAGCAGCTGACGCCTTTCTTTTTCAAAGCATTGCATGCATTCACCGCGGCGTTCTGGCCATCGAAACCGCCAAAACGGGCGCGGTAGATCTGGGAGCCGTCCTTGCTGAAGGCGACCGTGAAGGGTTTTGCGGAGCGCAGTGCCGCACCGCCCTTTTCCTGCGCGTTCTGCAACAGGCCGCGCGCGGAGTTCTCATCCGGAGATGCACCGATCTGGATCACCCAGCCGCCCTGCGGAGCTTCGGACCTGGCCGAAACCGAAGGGGCGGAGACGACAGGCGCCGTGGTGGAAGCGGTGACGATATTGTCCACCTTGGTCGAGTTGGTGATCAACTTGCGGTCCGGTGCAACGGGCGCCTGATTGATGGGATCCTTGCCCTTCTGCCAGGTGGCGGCTTCCATGGCCTTGACGGCCGCATTGGAAGAGGAGCCTGCAAAGGCGGTGACCGGCGCTTCTTCATAGCGGGTTTGCGGCACCGGACCGGAGTTGGGCAGGCCGGCTGCGGTTGCTGCAACTGCCACGGAAGGAACAGCAGCAGCCACGGCGACGGGCTCTTCGACCGGCGCCGAGCGCGTCTGTGCGATCAGGTTGCTGTTGCCGCCACGCGATGCCTGCGGCAGGTAGGTTGCGACAAGCTTGCGCATGGTGGCGTCACGGGCAGCGCTGGAGCGGCCGCCGAGAACGACGGCGACGATGGAGCGACCGTCAAGTTGCGCCGATGTGGCAAGGTTGCTGCCGGCTGCGCGGGTATAACCGGTCTTGATGCCATCCACACCCTTCACTGTTCCGACGAGGCGGTTATGGTTGCCGATAACCTGCTTGCCGAAATTGAAGGTGCGGGTGGAGAAATAGCCGTAATATTGCGGGAAATGCTGGCGAAGCGCGACGCCGAGACGGGCCTGGTCGCGCGCCGTCGTCATCTGCGCCGTGTTGGGCAGGCCGTTGGCGTTGCGATAGGTCGTGCGGGTCATGCCGAGCGCGCGGGCCTTGGCGGTCATCATTCTGGCGAAACGGTCTTCCGAGCCGCCGAGATATTCGCCGAGCGCGGTTGCCATGTCGTTTGCGGACCGGGTGACGAGCGCAAGGATCGCCTGTTCCACCGTGATGCTGCCGCCGGCGCGCACGCCGAGCTTGGACGGCGGCTCCTTGGCGGCGTTGGCTGACACCGGCACCTTGGAATCGAGCGAGATACGTCCAGTATTGAGCGCCTCGAATGTCAGATAAAGCGTCATCATCTTCGTCAGCGAAGCCGGATAACGCAGGCCGTCCGGATCCTCGCCATAGAGGACCTTGCCGGTCTTGGCATCGATGACGATGCCCGCATATTTCGGATCGGCCTTTGCGGTTTGAACGGATGTTGCGGTTATGAACGCCGCAGCAAGGGTTAACGCAATAAACCTCACGAAAGACGTCGCACCCGCTTTGCGCGAATGTGCCCCAGATAGACTTTTCAACACTGCTGAACTCTTCAATCGCATATTTCTGTTCCGCTCGGACACGCCCCGCCCGATGCTCCGGGAAGAAACTTTATCGGGATGGCGTTACCAAGTGGTTTATGAAAGGTATCTACCTTCCATAAAATGCGACTTTTCGCACGCAATCTGTGTCGTGCCGTTTCACGGATTTCCGTCTTTTACGAGGCGGCGCTCGATATAGTTTTTCACATCGGCGTCCAGCTTTTGCCATTGCGGCAGCAGGGCGGAGGAGAAACGGTAGAACAGGCTGAGATCCTGTCCGGCGTGGATATCCCTCTGACAATCGCTGTCGGTCGCCGCCTGCGGCGTTTGCGGCAGGAGGCAGCGCACCGCATAGGCGTTTTCGCCATCGCGCTCGCCGGTCAATATGACTTCCTTGCCATAGCCGGAATCGGCCCGCAGACGGTGTAGCAGCAGGCCGTGCTTCAGCGGCACGGGCTCTCCTTCCGTCAGCCTCGAATAGATCGGCCCGAAGCGACCGGACATGTCTTCGGACATGGTGCTTTGCGAGAGCTGGATGAAAATCAGCCCCGCCGCCTGCGCGGGATCGTCGAAGACGGCGCGATTCGTCTCCTCGTAACCCTTGAGATCAGGCCAGCTCAGGTAGAGGTCGACGCGCTCACGCTCGCCGCTGAAGCGCTCGGAAGGTGTCCGCAGGGTGTTTTTCGCGAGCTTCAGCTTGTCGTTGCCGATGGCGATCTCGACCTCCTCGGTCGCCGTCGTATGGCCCGCCTGGAGAATCCGCTCGCCGTACCATTTGATGCCGACATTGAGAGCAGCGAGAAAGAGGAGAAGAATTCCGGCGATGAGGGCTGCCCGGAGCATGAGTGACGATGAAAGCAGGGGTTTCCGGTCGTTCATGGGCTTCCATATTCGTTCGGGCCGCCGGATGGTTTCCGGACGGGAAATAGCCGTGCAAAGCTTTAACCTGAGGCGTTCGGCATTGAAATGATGTTTTGCCGCTGCTACCTGATACCGACCAAGCAAAGGACGGCATATGGCAGCGCGCGACAGATATTCCCGGAAGCTCGAATGTTCCAAATGTGGTCATCAGGGTTTTGCCGAGGCATCGGAATCGGATGACAAGAGCCGCCGGGACGTCGATTTTCGCATCGATGACATGCCGCGAGGATTTCGCGCGGAGCGCGTCTCGGGCGATCCGACGGATTTCATGATCCGCTGCGCCCAGTGCGGCAATATATTCCGTTTTCTGCAGAAAACCGCCTATGCGCCGGGAGGCGAACCGCGCGTAAAGGCCTGAACGGAAGGTGCCGGCATGACTTTACCGCAACAACCTGATAGAGCGCCGCAAAGACGCAAGCCGATCTGGCCGTGGATCGTGCTGCTGGTGCTGACGCTCTCAGCCATCTATTCCTATAACCGCGCCAATGAGATCATCGCGGAATTGTCAGACACCTTGCCGCCGGCGCTGCTGAACCTGTTCGAGGATATTCTCCGGGGTGACGGCCGGCACGACAATGGCGGGCCCGGCATCGGTGTCTGAGGCGAGGGGAGTTTGGAAAGCGGCTGGCCTTTTGGCCGCGCTTCGTCTTCCGTGACCACAAAAAGAAAAAAGCCCCGCAAATAGGCGGGGCAGGTTGATCGCTCGGGGAAAGTTGGGCAATGCCCGGGAGCGATGGCTTGATATAAGTGACAATAATGCTGACGCGATAGGCCACTTCTGTCCCAAACAGTACGCTTATGCATAAATTTCGCTCAATCCGCAGATTTTTGAACGATGAGTTCGGTAAATCTGTAAGACAACTTGACAGACTTTCGCTTTATTCTTTGCATTGCCTCGAATTGCACATATTCGCCTTTAACATAACGTGACATGAGCAGACGCATGGATAAATCGGGAATCCTCTTCGTGGCGCTTTTGCTGGTGCTTGTCGCAATCGTTTTAAGCCTGACGTTGTTCGATACGGCTCAGCAGGTGCCCTCTATACCTTCAGGTGATGGATCCCTGCTGCCACCGGCAACGACCCCGGGGCAATGATCTGCCAACCGAAGAAGAAGGGTGACGCCGCTCGCCCGGGCGGGATTGACGGCCTTTTTCAAACCGCTATAAAGCCTCACCACCGATGGATGGGTGTCCGAGTGGTTTAAGGAACCGGTCTTGAAAACCGGCGTGCGTGAGAGCGTACCGTGGGTTCGAATCCCACCCCATCTGCCATCAAACGCAAAAATCATTTGAACAAAACTGCGACGAGGGATGCTTCAATCGCGTTGCGCGGCGTTGGAATGGGTTGAATTCGGTGCGAATGAGAAACCCGCCTTGCGGCGGGTTCCATGCTGCTGATCCAATCAGATTTCCGGGCAGCCCCGTTCGTTCGCAAATGTGATGCGATCCGGCCCTCGGCGCGTGAAGCCTTCGACCACGACACGACCCGGAGTGACGCGCACGACCTCAGGATCGCGCAGGCCTGCCTCACGGGCGGCGGCGCGGGCTTCGCGTTCGCTGCAGCCGCGCATGCGGGGCGGGCCGCGACGGTCTACGTCCCGGTCACGATCCCGATCGCGGATGACGGGGCGAACGCCGTCGGGGCCGATTCTGAGCTCCATATCCTGTGCGCCAGCGGGGATCGGTGCGGCGAAGGATACCAGGGCGATGCCGATCGCCAGACCTGTGATTTTCATAAGCTTGATCATATTTCCTCCCTCAGCCGAAACCGGCGGAAAGCTCGTTTGTTTGCGGGGAGAGAACGCGGTCGCCGTCCGTTTGTTCCTTTAAGGGGTGGCCGGAAAGGGAAGGTGAGGCAGGTAAATCCGGTCCGGCAGCCGGGCTCAAAAGATAGAAATCATTAACCACGTTCGTTACAATTTTATCGAATTTGCAGAAGTCGTTCGCATTTTCGCCACGTTATGCACAAGATTAAGCGACTGTTAGGTGCTTCGATGGCAGGGGCAAATAATCGAGGCAAGTGAGGGTGCGGTTCTCCGAGCCAATAGCAGCGTGGGGCAGACGATTTGAATTCTACGGTCAAGAAACTCGGCGTCAACGCCAGGTCGGGCGTGAAGTGGCTTGCAATTTCCGTGCTTTGCGCCGCGACCGCATCGTGTTCCACGACGTCCGAGACCAAGCCTAAGCCCAAGCGCAGCAAGGAATATTTTTCCGAATCCGAATATGGCGTCAAAGCCAGCCCGCGCGTGGCCGATGGCAAAAGCATTCCCAAGGGCGGCGGGCGCGAGCTGATCGGAAATGCCTATACCGTCAAGGGCCGCCGTTATTTCCCGAAGGAAGAGCCGGGTTACAACAAGACCGGTCTTGCTTCCTGGTACGGTTCCGCCTTCCATGGCCGCCTTACCGCCAATGGCGAAGTCTACGACAAAGAACATCTTTCTGCCGCACATCCGACATTTCCCCTGCCGAGCTATGCACGCATTACCAATATGGAAAATGGTGCGTCGGTTCTGGTGCGCGTCAACGATCGCGGACCGTTCCATGAAGGCCGCCTGATCGACGTTTCCAGCAAGACGGCCGATCTTCTCGATATGAAGGCGACAGGCACGGCCAATGTGCGGGTGCAATATGCCGGCCGCGCACCGCTCGATGGCCACGACATGCCTTATCTGATGGCATCTTATATTCCGAAGGGTTCGCGTTCGCCGGGTGTAGCGCCGGAAGGGCAGATCGCCACGGGCGTGATGGTGGCTTCGGCGTCTCCGAATTTCGTTCCGGCTCCCGCGTCCAATCCGAATTATGGCGGTTCCGCCCAGACGGCGCTCGTCGGCTCCAAGAAGAATGCGGCGCTTCAGGCCATGCCGCTGGTCAACGGGCCGGCGCCGGCTTTCGAACAATTCGCGATCCTGCCGGAAATCGGTCCTATCCTGGCGGAGCGTCCGGAAGGCAACTTCATGCGTGAGCCGGCAGCACCCGGCGGCAATTATCTGCGCGTGCCGACGCCGTCTTCCAAATTTGCAGCGGCCTATTCCGAAGAATCGGCTACGGTTTCCAGGACCGCGAGCGCCTTTGACAGCGTGCTCGTCGACCGTGGTGCGCTCAACGAGCAATCGATACTCGCCCATGTGAAGCGTCAGCAGGCAAAGTCGCGCTGACGGATTGAAGGATACGGCCGGCCTCTCGCCTTTATCGCGGGCAGCCGGTTACGGCAGGCAGGACTGGGCGGTTTCATGCGCAAGGCCATTCATCGCTCCTATTGTTCGGTCGTTACAGCGGCAGCGCTTGCGTTTTTTTGCGCAGGCCCGGCGCAATCACAGACAGCCCCCTTCATCGCAAAGGCCGAGCAGGCCTATATGATCGATGCCGAAACAGGCACGGTGCTTCTTTCGCAAAATGAAAATCAGCCTTTTCCGCCCGCGTCGCTCGCCAAGCTGATGACGGTGGAGGTGGTGCTGGATGCGCTTTCCAAGGGGCAGGTGACGGGCGAGACGGCCTATCCCGTTTCGGAATATGCCTGGCGCACGGGCGGCGCGCCGTCGCGCACATCGACCATGTTCGCGGCGCTGAAATCCTCCGTCAGCATCAACGATCTTCTGACCGGTATCGTCGTGCAGAACGCCAATGACGGCTGCATCATCGTTGCCGAAGGCATGGCGGGTTCGGATGCCGCCTTCGCCAAGCGCATGACGGTGCGGGCGGGCGAACTCGGCATGAGCCACAGCACCTTCACCAATTCGACGGGGCTTCCCGATCCCGGTAACCAGACGACCGCGAGTGACATGGTGCGTCTTGCGCAACATCTGCGTGACACCTATCCCGAGCGTTACGAGCTTTTCACCAAGCCGGATTTCGAATGGAACCGGATTTTCCAGCGCAACAAGAATACGCTCCTGATGCCGGGCAGCGGCATCGATGGTCTAGGACTGGGTTTTGCCGAAGGCAGCGGTTTTGCCGCCGTCGTTTCGGCAGAGCGGGAAGGCCGCCGGGTCTATCTGGCGCTTGCCGGCATCGTGGACGACAAGACGCGGCAGGAAGAAGCCCGGCGGGTGGTGGACTGGGGCCTGACGGCCTTTGAAAAACGCCATCTCTTCAGCAAGGACGAAGCGGTCGGGTCGGTCAGCGTCTATGGCGGCGATGTCTCGCATATCGATCTTTCGCCGAAGGAAGATGTCAGCGTGCTGGTGCCGGTCAATAATCCGGATCGTATTTCCGGCCGCATCGTCTATCGCTGGCCGCTGAATGCGCCGCTGGATGTCGGTGCAAATGCCGGAACGCTCAAGATTTTTTCGGGCGAGCGCCTTTTGCGGGAAGTGCCGCTCTATACGAAGGTGGCGGTGGGCAAGGGGTCGCTTAGCCAGAATGCGGCAGGCGCGCTGAAGGAACTGCTGCTGTTCTGGCTCTGAAAGCCTGCCCCGCGCACCGCCCTGTTCCTATGCTTTTGTTCAGGCACCGGTTTTTCTGAAAAGCGCTTCACACATTTCGCTTCGATGCTGTAAACAGGCATTTCGAATTTCAGGAAACCCGTGCAGGACGTGACATTGGCCGAAAAGACCGGATTGTTCATCAGCTTCGAAGGCGGCGAAGGCGCCGGCAAGTCGACGCAGATTCGCACCCTTGCCGAGGCGCTTCGTGGCCGTGGTTTCGAGGTGGTCGTGACGCGCGAGCCGGGTGGCTCGCCGGGTGCTGAGGCCGTTCGGCATGTTCTCCTCTCGGGTGCGGCGGAATCCTTCGGCGTGCGTATGGAGGCGATCCTGTTTGCGGCGGCGCGCAACGACCATGTCGAGGAGGTCATTCGCCCGGCGCTTGCGCGTGGTGAGATCGTGCTTTGTGACCGGTTTCTCGATTCGTCCCGTGTCTATCAGGGAACGACCGGCAATCTGGAGCCGGAATTCATTGAGACGCTGCAAAGAATCGCCATCGATGGCGTCGTGCCGGAGCTGACGCTGATCTTCGATATCGCCGCCGAGAAGGGGCTCGCCCGCGCCAGAAAGCGTGCGGATGAGGGTGCTGCGCCCGACCGGTTCGAGAAAGAGGAAATCGAGACCCACGAGAAGCGGCGTGAGGCCTATCTGGATATTGCGCTCGCCGAGCCCCGTCGTTGTCGCATCGTCAACGCCGACCAGCCGGAAGGAAAAGTGGCGGAGGATGTCATGTCCTTCGTTGAGCCCTTGCTCGAACAGCTGGGAACTGCGGCGGGCAGGGCACATGAGTGAGGTTCAGGGCGTTCTCGACGGCGCGATCGCGCCGCAGCAGAACACGAAGCTTTTAGGTCATGAAGAGGCGGAAGCCTTCCTCGCGCAATCCTATCGCTCCGGCAAGGGGCATCATGCCATTCTGATAGAGGGGCCGGAGGGGATCGGCAAGGCAACGCTTGCCTTCCGTTTCGCCAATCATGTGCTGAGCCATCCCGATCCCGCATCCGCGCCGGATTTTTTCGCCGATCCCGATCCGCAATCGCTGGTCAGCCGGCAGATCACCGCCGGCGCCTCGCATAATCTCCTGCATCTGACCCGTCCGGTGGATGAAAAGACCGGTCGCGTGAAATCCGCCATCACGGTGGATGAGGTGCGGCGGGCAGGGCACTTCTTTTCGCAGACATCGGGCACCGGCAACTGGCGTATCGTCATCATCGACCCCGCCGACGATCTCAATCGCAATGCTGCCAATGCCATCCTGAAAATACTGGAGGAGCCGCCGAAACGGGCGATGTTCCTCGTCCTGTCACATGCGCCGGGAAAATTGCTGCCGACCATCCGCTCGCGCTGCATGCCGCTCAGGCTCCTGCCGCTTTCCGATGCGGCCATGGTGCAGGCACTCGATCATCTCGGCATCAACCCATCCGGCGAAAAGCGCGACGCCCTGCTTGCCGCCTCGAAGGGCAGTGTGGCGCAGGCTTTGAAGCTGATGAATTACGGCGGCTCCGACATTGTCGAGGCCTTTGCGGAAGTCATGGCGGCTGAAGGGCCCGGCGTGCGCAAGCAGATGCACAAGCTTGCCGAGGTTCTGGCGCAGAAGGATGGCGACATCGTTCTCGGCTTCTTCATGGAACATGTGACGGAAGAGTTGATGGCGCGGGCGCGGGCGGCGGCGATGGCGGGCGATATCGCTGCGGCGGAAAAACACGCACGGCTTTCCTCGACACTTTCGGAACGTATCACCGTGGCGCAGGCCTATAATCTCGACAAGAAGCAGATGGTGCTTTCCATTCTTGAGGATATTCGCGGTGTTTGACGGAGAGGGATCGTACGGAACACACTCCCATTGCCAAGGTCACCGTGCTGCTCCGTCATCCTCGGGCTTGACCCGAGGATCCACAACCCGTTGAAATCAATGGATCCTCGGGTCAAGCCCGAGGATGACGGAGGTTAGGAGACCATCAATCTCAGTGTACGAAAATCGTACTCTTTCGCTTTCGCTGCTGCGAACAATGGTTTAAGAGCGGTCTATCCAAAAAACAGCCTGTAAAGTCGATAGACCGTCATGACAGACAAGACACCATTCTACATCACCACCGCGATCTCCTATCCCAACGGCAAGCCGCATATCGGCCATGCCTATGAGTTGATTGCGACGGACGCCATGGCACGCTTTCAGCGCCTGGACGGAATGGATGTTTTCTTCCTGACCGGCACCGACGAACACGGCCAGAAGATGCAGCAGACGGCGCGGGCGGAAGGCATTTCGCCGGAAGAACTGGCTGAGCGCAATTCCGACCAGTTCCGCGCGATGGGCAAGCTGCTCAACGCTTCGAACGACGATTTCATCCGCACCACGGAAGAGCGTCACCACGAGACGTCGCGCAATATCTGGAACCTGATGGCCGATAGCGGCGACATCTACAAGGACAGCTATGCAGGCTGGTATTCCGTGCGTGACGAGGCCTATTACGCCGAGGACGAAACGGAAGTGCGCCCTGACGGCGTTCGTTACGGGCCGCAGGGCACGCCGGTCGAGTGGGTGGAGGAGGAAAGTTACTTCTTCAAGCTTTCCGAATATCAGGACAAGCTGCTGAAGCTCTATGAGGAGAACCCGGAGTTCATCGGCCCGGCAGAACGCCGTAACGAAATCATCTCCTTCGTGAAATCCGGCCTGAAGGACCTGTCGATTTCCCGCACTACCTTCGACTGGGGCATCAAGGTTCCAAACGATCCGAAACATGTCATGTATGTCTGGGTCGATGCCTTGACCAACTACATCACCGCCACGGGTTACATCGAAGACAGGAACGGCCCGCGCGCGAAGTACTGGCCTGCCGACGTGCATATCATCGGCAAGGACATCATCCGTTTCCATGCCGTCTACTGGCCGGCCTTCCTGATGAGCGCCAAGCTGCCGTTGCCCAAGCGGGTCTATGCGCATGGCTTCCTGCTCAACAAGGGCGAGAAGATGTCGAAGTCGCTCGGCAATGTCGTCGATCCGGCCAATCTGGTGAACCATTTCGGTCTCGATCAGGTGCGTTACTTCTTCCTGCGCGAAGTCTCCTTCGGCCAGGATGGCAGCTATAGCGAAGAGGGCATCGCCACCCGCATCAATGCCGATCTTGCCAATGGCATCGGCAATCTCGCCAGCCGTTCGCTGTCGATGATCGTCAAGAATTGCGACGGCCAGATCCCGACACCCGGTGAGTTCAACGAAGAAGACAAGGCGATGCTTGGCTCCGCCGATGGGTTGCTGGCGCTCTGCCGTGAAGAAATGGGCAAGCAGCTCATCCACCGCGCGCTTGCGGCGATCATTGCCGTCGTTTCGGAAACCGACCGTTATTTCGCCTCGCAGGAGCCGTGGGCGCTGAAGAAGACCGATCCCGAGCGCATGGGCACCGTGCTTTACGTCACGGCCGAAGTGGTGCGCCAGATCGGTATCCTCCTGCAGCCCTTCATGCCGGAATCCTGCGAAAAGCTGCTCGATCTCGTCGCGGCACCTGCCGACAAACGTGATTTCGCGGCTTTGGGCGAGGCGGGCCGTCTGGTTCCGGGCACGCCGCTGGAAGCACCGAAGCCGGTCTTCCCGCGTTACGTCGCACCGGAAGCGTGAAGGCGACAATCATGCTGATCGATACGCATTGCCATCTGGATTTTCCCGATTTCGAGGCTGAGCGCGACGATATCATCGCCCGCGCCCATGCTTCGGGTGTGAGCCAGATGGTGACGATCTCGACGCGGGTGCGTCGCCTGCCCGAACTTTTGAAGATCACGGAAAAATATCCGTCGGTCTTCTGCTCGGTCGGCACACATCCCAACAATGCCGACGAGGAACTGGATATTTCCGCCGACGAGCTTGTGCGGCTGGCCGAGAGCCATGACAGGATCGTGGCGATCGGCGAGGCGGGTCTGGATTATTTCTACGACACGCAGAAGCCGGAAGACCAGAAGACCGGGCTCATTCGCCATATCGAGGCCGCAAGAAGAACGAAGCTGCCGCTTGTCATCCACAGCCGCAGCGCCGATGACGATATGGCATCGATCCTGCGCGCCGAAAGCGAAAAGGGGGCATTCCCCTTCATTCTGCACTGCTTTTCCGCTGGTCCCGAGCTGGCGAAAACCGGTGTCGAGCTTGGCGGTTATGTTTCCTTTTCCGGCATTCTGACCTTCCCGAAATCACAGGATATCCGCGATATCGCCGCCACCGTGCCGCTGGACCGGCTGTTGGTGGAGACGGATGCGCCTTATCTTGCGCCGAAGCGCTGGCGCGGCAAACGCAACGAGCCCTCCTATGTGGTGAATACCGCGGAGGTTCTCGCCGAGGTGCATGGTGTTTCCTTCGAGCGTATGGCCGAAATCACCACCGAAAATGCCTTCCGCTGCTTTTCGAAGATGACAAGGGTGTAGGCGTGGCCACTTACCGTCGCCGCTTCACGGTTCTCGGTTGCGCGTCGTCGCCTGGCGTGCCGCGCATCAACGGCGACTGGGGCGCCTGCGACCCTGATAACCCGAAGAACCGGCGCACCCGCACCGCCTTCATGGTGGAGCAGATTGGTCCGGATGGCGGCAAGACCACCGTCGTCATCGATACCGGTCCGGATTTTCGCGAGCAGATGATCGCGGCGAAGGTGGAGGCGGTGGATGCGGTGCTTTACACCCACGCCCATGCCGACCATCTGCACGGTATCGACGATCTGCGCATCTATTTCGCCCTTCAGCAAAACCGCATTCCGATCTATGCCGATCCCATCACCATGGCGCGCATAAAGGACGGTTTCGCCTATTGCCTGGAGACCCCGCCGGGCAGCAGCTATCCGCCCATCGTCGAACCGCGGATCATCGCCGATATCGACGCGGCCCTCATCATCGATGGGGCAGGCGGTCCGATCCCGTTCAACGTGCACATGCAGCAGCATGGCGATGTGCATTCGCTCGGCTTCCGTATTGGTGACGTTGCCTATTGCACCGATGTCAGCGATTTTCCGGCTGAAAGCCTGCCGAAGCTCGCCGGTCTCGATGTCCTCGTCATCGACGCGCTGCAGCACCGTTATCATCCCAGCCATCTGTCGCTGGAACAGGCGCTCGGCTGGATCGAGAGATTCGCACCCAAACGAGCGATCTTGACCCACATGCATATTCCGCTCGATTATGACACGGTGATGCGTGAAACGCCTGATCATGTTGAACCGGCTTATGATCAGATGCGTTTCGAGATCGAGTTCGAAGCGCTCTGACTATGTCTGACGCCGCCTGAAAAGGAACAGCATGTCGACCAGGCCTTTCCGTGCACCCAGTATGGCGAGCTTCTTCGACAATCTGCGCGCCAGTCGCCTGCGGGCGATGTTCAGGCGCGGCGAACTGGGACTGGTGATCCTTGCCGTCTTCATCGGCATTGCGGCGGGCCTTCTGGTGGCGCTGATCGGCGCTCTTAGCACGGCGCTGCATGTGCTGGTTTTCGGGGTCGAGCGGCTGAGCAGCAGCGATCTTTCCGGACGGATCGTGCTCGCCGGCCCGATCATGGGCGGCATCGTGCTCGGCCTGATCATCTTCATCCTGTCGAAAACCCGCAAGAAACCCATGGTCGACCCCATCGAGGCGAATGCGCTGCATGGCGGCCGCCTGTCGCTGACGGACAGCATCATCGTCTGTGTGCAGAATATCGTTTCCAACGGTTTTGGCGCGTCCGTCGGGCTGGAGGCCGGTTATACGCAGATCGCCAGCGGCGTCGCCTCGAAGATCGGCATCAAGCTGAAGCTGAGGCGAGGGGACATGCGTATCCTTGTCGGCTGCGGCGCTGCGGGCGCTATTGCGGCCGCCTTCAATGCGCCTCTGACGGGGGCGTTCTATGCGATAGAACTCATCATCGGCACCTATACCGTGGTGACGCTTGCGCCGCTCATCGTCTCGGCGCTGGTGGCGACGACGGTTATAGGGATAATCGGCGGCCATGGCATCTCGATCGATATTGTCGATGCCAGCCGTGTATCGCCGGCCGATTATGTGCCTGCCATCTTTCTCGGCGTCGTGTGTGCGGCCATCGGCATCGTGCTGATGCAGGCGGTGTCCTTTATCGAAGAAACCGCACGCAAAAGCGCCATTCCGGGCTGGCTGCGTCCTGCCATCGGCGGTGTGGCGGTGGGCGGGCTTGCGCTGATTTCACCGCAGGTGCTGTCGAGCGGCCATGGCGCGCTGCATCTCAATATCGATGCCGAACTGACGATATACGGCTTGGCCGGGCTTTTCGTGCTGAAGGCGGCAGCCAGCGCCATTTCCATCGGCTCGAATTTCCGCGGTGGCCTGTTTTTCGCGTCGCTCTTCATGGGATCGCTGCTCGGAAAGATTTTCGCGCTCTGCGCACCCTATATCGGCTATGGGTCGACAGCACCTATCGTCTACGCCGTGATCGGCATGAGCGCCTTTGCCGCCGCCATCATCGGCGGCCCGCTGACGATGACGTTTCTGGCGCTGGAACTGACTGGCGACTTCCAGATCACGGCCCTGGTGTTGGCCGCCGTCATCACCACTTCGCTCGTGGTGCGCACCACCTTCGGTTACTCCTTCGCCACCTGGCGTTTTCACCTGCGGGGCGAGAGTATTCGCAGTGCCCACGATATCGGCTGGATCCGCGACCTCACAGTCGGCAAGATGATGCGTGCCGATATCCGCAAGGCCACTGTCAGCATGGGGCTTCCGGCCTTCAAGGAGAAGTTCCCGCTCGGCTCGACGCAACGGGTGATCATGACCCATGATGACGGTCGTTATGCCGGCATCGTCCTCGTGCCGGAAATCTACGCCGACCCGATGGATCGCGATCCCAGCAAGATCAGTCTCGAAACCTATCTGCAGTACAAGAACGACGTGCTGCTGCCGACCATGAACGCCCGGCAGGCGGCGGCGGCTTTCGATGCAGCGGAAAGCGAGGCGCTGGTGGTCGTCAATGACAAGATCGAAAACCGCCCGGTTGGCCTGCTGACGGAGAGCCACACGCTCAGGCGCTACAGTGAAGAGCTTGAATTGCGACGCCGGGAGGCCTCCGGTGAGCTATAAATTACTTTATGTTATTTGCTTTATATATTGATATAATTATATTTTCTATTGATCATATCTTCCTTTTGATTTTTGGTTTCCACGCGATGCCGGTGGTGGGTGCGCCAATTCGGTACCGCATCGTAAAACATGGGGTTGACCAGCAAATAAAACCATGTGTATGTAATTTTATAACGTAACAATTGATTGGACGAAGGAGACTTGCGTAGCGTGTTCACTTGCGGCGCAGGCGGTTGACAGCGGCCTGCGGCAGTGTAGGTTCGCTCCGTCATGGTTCTTCCGCCAGCCGGTGGAAGCTAAGAGGGAATCCGGTGAAGATCCGGAGCTGTCCCGCAACTGTAAGCGGTGAGCCAATCGCCCACAATGTCACTGGCAGAAATGCCGGGAAGACGGGTGAGGTGGCTTTGACCCGCAAGCCAGGAGACCTGCCTGACATATTGTAATTCCGTGGTCGGGGGGTGCCATGGGAATGATGGCTGTTTCCGGCATTGATGCCGGAGGCCTGTCATTTTCGTCGCCGCCTCGTGAATGAGGCATTGTGACAACCGAGATCCAACCAACCTATCGAGAGCCCTCTCAGCCCGACGCCGTGCTGCTTGTCGCCAAATCGGCTTTCGCGGCAGCGCCGCATCAGGACATGCAGCGTCTTGCGGCGCTGGCGGGGCAGCTGCGCGGAGCGAGAACCGTTCGCATCGCATTCACCGAGCAGGGCACGCCGTCTTTGCGCGAAGCGCTCGGCGCGCTCATCGATGAGGGTTTCGGCAATCTCCTTCTCGTGCCGCTCATGTTGCCATTGGAACCGAGCTTTCAGAACTGGCTCACCAAGAGCCTGAAACGATGGCGGGCAGCGGACCCACGCCCCTGGCCCCCGCTCTCTATAACCGCGAGCCCTACCGCAAGCAGCCTGATGACGCCCCTTATCAACGACCTCGCCCAAACGGCGAAGGAACTCGATCTTTCACCGTCGGTGCGCCCGGCAAGCGAGGGGTCGTTGGTGCCTGCGCAAAAGCGCCGCGTGCTCGTCTGTCAGGGTGCCCCGTGCAATTCAGCCGGTGCGGACGCGATCTGGGGGCATCTGCGCAACCAGCAAGAACGGCTAAAGCTCAGGGTAACGGGCGATGGCACCATGACGGCCAAATCGACCTGTCTCGGCCCCTGTAACCTTGCGCCGGTCATGCAGGTCTTTCCTGAGGGTACCTATTATGGCGGCGTCACCGAAGAGGCCGTCGATCGTATCGTTGCCGAACACCTGCTTGGTGGTCGTATCGTCGAGGACTTCGCCTATCACCCGACCGGTCGCAAACAGCGGCTGCGCAATCTTTCCGAATAGCATGAGAGGAAACATAATGCCGATAAAGAGCTTTTCGCGTCTGGCGGCAGCCGGGCTCGCGGCTTTCATCACAGGCGTGGCGGCCGATACGCTTGCCACCGAACCGTTGCGCGTTGGCGCCACTTACATCACAAGTGGCCTTGATCCCGCAAAGGGCTCCAATGGCTGGGCTCTTGTCAGTCATGGAGTGGGCCAGAACCTCTTTACCGTCGATAAGGAGGGCCGGCTTGTGCCTGACCTTGCCGAGAAAGCGGAACGCACCGGCGATTTGACCTGGACAGTGACGCTGAAACCGAACCGGACCTTTTCCGATGGTTCTGCCGTAACGGCAGCAGCCCTTGCGGCCGGATTTGAGCATACTTTCGCAACCAACAAGGCAGCGCTTGCGACAGGTGGAAAGCTTGTCTTCAAGGCAGTCGATGCACTGACGCTCGATATCACGACGGAGAAACCGGTGTCCTTCCTGCAGGCGCTGTTTGCGGAGTGGCCGCTCGTCGCCTATACGCCGGCCGCCGACGGCAGCGCTCTCTTCACCGGGCCGTATCAGATTGCAGATTTCAAGGCGGATACATCGCTGAAACTCGCGCCTAATGCTCACTTTACCGATGCGGTTTCCCGCTCTCCCGTCGATTTCCGCAGGTTCGGCGACGCGCAAAGCATGACACTTGCGCTGGAGGCGGGCGAATTGGACCTCGCCTTTGGATTGCCCTCGGAAGTCGTGAAGCGGCTGGAAACCAATCCGGCCCTGACGATCAAGTCCTTCCCGGTCGGTTATCAATATTTCGCCTTCCTCAATACGAAGCGGCCGATTACCGCCGACATCAAAGTGCGGGAGGCGCTGGACCTGACTTTCGATCGCAAGGAGCTGGCTGCTGCGATCAATGGCGGTGAGCCGGCCACCGGCGCTTATGCCGCCTATTTCCCCTTCGCTGGAAAGCAGCCGCGGCCGACCGACATCAAAAAGGCCGAAGTACTTCTCGATGACGCCGGATGGGTCAAGGACGGGGCAGGGAACCGCACAAAGGACGGCTTGCCGCTGCGGCTTCTCGCCATCACCTATCCGCAGCGCCCGGACCTCGTTACCATGCTGCCTGTCGTGAAGGCGCAGCTTGCCAGGGTCGGTATCGCGCTTGACACCAAGGTCGTGGAAAACATTCAGGATGTGGCGGCCGCGGGCGAATTCGATATCGCGCTCTGGGCGCAGCACACCGCGCCCAACGGCGATCCGGCCTTTTTCCTGAATTCGATGCTGCGCAGCGGTGCTTCGCTCAACTATTCGAAATATTCCTCTGCGGAATTTGATGCGATCCTCGACCGCTTCGCTACGGCGGGTGACGCCGGCGAAAGGGCCTCAATTGCTCTCGATGCCCAGGCAAAGTTGTTCACGGACGTTCCGGCTTCCTTTCTGGTCTCGCCGGTCTGGTATGTGGGCCTTTCTAAGCGGCTTCAGAATTATGAGCCCTGGGGTTCGGACTATTATGTCCTTCGCGCCGACATCGGCGAGACCAGGTAGTTCTGATGCAATTGTTCCGGTTCGGCATGCGTTCGGCTTTGGCAATGCTTGCGCTTTCGCTTGCATCCTTCACGCTTATTGCCCTTATGCCTGCCGATCCCGTGCAAATCGCCATCAGGGTATGGAACCTGACGGCAACGAGTGAAACCGTCGCCGCGCTGAGGGAAGAATGGGGCCTCGATCGGCCCCTTCCTCTGCGTTATCTGCATTGGCTTGCGGATTTCGTCACCGGTGACTGGGGGCGGTCCTTCCGCACCGGTGAACCCGTTTTCGCGGAGTTTAGCGAGCGTCTTCCGGTTTCGCTCATGCTCGGCCTTGCGGGCATGTTCCTCGCCATCGCCGTCGCAGTGCCGATCGGATTTTTCGCGGCGGCACGGCCAGGTGGAGTTACTGACCGTGCAAGCCGCGCATTTTCAGTCTTCGTTCAGGCCGTTCCAGGTTTCTGGCTCGGGCTGATTCTGCTCTGGGTTCTCGGTGTCCAGCTGCGATGGATGCGTCCCTTCGCGACCGACGCCACCGCGATCGTGCTGCCCGTCATGCTGATAGCCTCGCATTCGGCCGCCGTCTTTGCCCGCGTCTATCGGCGAGACATGATGGAAACCATGCGGCAGCCCTATTTCCGCACCGCTCTCGCCAAGGGGCTTTCGCGCCGGCAGGCTCTCTGGCGTCACGCGCATCGCGGTGCTTTTTATGCGCTGCTTTCGGCGGTCCGTTCGGAGGCTGGCTGGGTGATCGGTTCGACCGCGACCATGGAAATTCTCTTCAATCTTCCGGGTCTCAGCCAGTTTCTCGTGCAGAGCATTGCGGTGCGCGACCAGATGGTCTTGCAGGCCTATGTCATGGTCATTGCGCTGTGGCTGCTCCTCATGAACCTGATCGTTCAGATACTTCAACGTTTTCTCGATCCGCGGCTTGGGCGATGATCCGGTATTCCGCACTTGCCATGTTGCTTCTTTTCCTGCTCCTGAGCACCTTCTGGCAGCCCTATGATCCGGATGCGGTGGATATTCTTGCCCGTCATTCGGGCATGACAGCGAGCCACCTGCTGGGAACCGATCACCTCGGCCGCGATCTTCTGTCCCGCATCATGGCGGGCGGGTGGCGCACGGCGCTGGTGGTTTTTTCGGTTGGCTTCATTGCATTTACCGGCGGGACATTGCTCGGCACAGCGGCCGCCGTACTGGGTGGCTGGAAGGAGCGCGCATTGCTGCGCTGCTGCGAATTCTTCATCACCGTCCCGACGCTGATCATCGCGCTCACGACGGCGGCGGTTTTCGGTCTGACGCCCATGACGGCGGGACTGGCACTCGGCCTTGCCGGCATCGGGCCGACGGCCCTGTTTGCCCATTCTCTCAGCCAGCGCGTGCTCGGGCAAACCTTTGTTCATGCGGCGGAGGCCCTCGGTGTGCCGCCATTCCGGATGATCATCCGCCATCTTTTGCCGAACTTCCTGCCGCTGATGGTGACCCATACCGGCAACCAAGCGGGTTTTGCGGTCACCGCCTATGCCTCGCTCGCCTTTATCGGCCTTGGCGCTGATCCATCAAAGCCGGACTGGGGCTCCATGCTCTTCGAATATCGCGTTTTTATCTTCGACCATCCGAGCCTGATGATTTGGCCGGGTGTTGCGATCGCCATGACGGTCGGAACGCTCAATGCGCTGTTCGACACCGCTGACTGACATTTCGCCAAGGTGGAAACAACGTGCAATACCTAAAGGATCAAACAATGGATGGCGGCAATTTCGATCTGAAGGAAGAAATCCGGGATTACTGGTCGAAAAGATCCGAAACTTTCGATCTTGCCTTTGGACACAGGATTGCTGCCGGTCCGGAGGCGGACGCATGGCAGAAGCCGATCAGGGACTTGCTGGGTACAGAGCCAAAGCACATCCTTGAACTGGCCTGCGGCACGGGCGAGGTGACGCGGCTGATTCATGATCTTGGCCATGATGTCACGGCACTGGATTTTTCAGAGGCGATGCTGTCCGTGGCGCGGGCGAAACATGCCGGAAAGCCGAGGCTACGTTTCATCATGGCGGATGCTGAAAACACCATGGAACCGGATCAGTCCTATGATGCAATCATCTGCCGGCATTTGGTTTGGACATTGACCGAGCCCGAAAAGGCCTTTCGCGAGTGGTTCAGGCTGCTTCGTCCGGGCGGTCGCCTGCTGTTCTTCGATGGTGACTGGGCGAAGCCAAAGCCGGCAGGGCGCTTTGCAAGCCAGCTGATCTGGCTCATCGACCGCCTGGTGGGTGCCGACAAGAGCTACGACGGCGCCCAGAGCGTTCACCACGCCGCCATCATGAAGGCTCTTCCGTTCGGGCAGGGGCTGAGGCCCGACATGCTGACGCCGCTTCTGACGTCCGCAGGCTTTGCCGGCATCGAACTGCACTCCCACGACCCTATAGCGCAAGCGCAGCGTAAAAACGCCAACCTGCGCAACAGGCTACGCACCTATGTCTACCGACGTTTCATACTGACGTGCCGCCGCCCGTGAGCGAGATAATGAAGTCGTCGCTGTTGACAGCGGCAATATATCCGTTATTCTGGATATATGGATAACAACATTGCGATAACGGCGCTCGGCGCGCTCGCCCAATCCACCCGACTGGAGACTTTCCGGCTTCTCGTACGCCTCGAGCCCGAGGGTATTGCGGCGGGTGAACTTGCGCGTCTCATCGACATTCCGCAGAACACGATGTCGGCACATCTTGCCACATTGTCGAGGGCAGGGCTTGTCAAAAGCGAGCGGCAAAGCCGGTCGATCATCTACCGCGCGGATCTCGATGGTCTGCGTGAGCTGATCCTGTTCCTGCTGAAGGATTGTTGCGGCGGTGCGACCGAACTCTGTGCTCCGCTCCTTGCCGAACTTACACCCTGCTGCAGCCCGGAGGCGAAGCCCTCGTGAGGTCTGCCAGGCCGCCGACCTAACCCACGGATCAAGAGACCATGACAGATAACGTCCATGACGTGCACAGCCCGCGCACGAATAATCGCGCGCGCTCAATTTTCTCCCATCGTGAAGGGCGGGGGACCGGCCGACGTCTGCACTATCCTTCCCCGACGACGACGCAGGGAAAGTCCGTATAATGTCCAGGTTCGAACGTTATCTCACGGTCTGGGTGTTCCTGTGCATCATTGTCGGTGTCGCCCTCGGCCACCTGATGCCCGGCGTCTTCCAGCTTGTCGGTGCGGCCGAGATCGCCAGGGTGAACATGCCCGTTGCAATATTGATCTGGCTGATGATCATTCCGATGCTGCTGAAGATCGATTTCCGGTCTCTTTCGGAGGTCGGCACCTACTGGCGGGGCATCGGCGTGACGTTGTTCACCAACTGGGCCGTCAAGCCGTTTTCCATGGCGCTGCTGGGCTGGCTCTTCATCGGCTGGCTGTTTCGCCCCTATCTTCCCGGCGACCAGATCGATTCCTACATTGCCGGGCTGATCATTCTCGCCACCGCGCCCTGCACGGCCATGGTTTTCGTCTGGAGCAACCTGACACGGGGAGAGCCGCTGTTCACTCTCTCGCAGGTCGCGCTCAATGATGCGATCATGGTCATTGCATTTGCTCCGATTGTCGGCCTGCTGCTCGGCCTGTCGGCCATCACGGTTCCATGGGACACGCTGATCCTGTCCGTTGCGCTCTATATCGTCGTGCCCGTCATCCTTGCGCAGCTCATCCGGCGGAAACTCACGGCCGACGGTACGTCACGGGTACTGGATCGCGTGCTTGCCAGGCTGCAGCCGATGTCGCTGGTGGCGCTGCTCGCAACCCTGGTTCTTCTCTTCGCCTTTCAGGGGGAGCAGATCATCGCGCAGCCAGCCGTCATCGGCTTGCTCGCCATCCCGATCCTGATCCAGGTCTATCTGAATTCCGGGCTCGCCTATCTTCTGAACCGCATGGCTGGCGAACGGCATTGCGTTGCCGGACCATCCGCCCTGATCGGCGCCAGCAACTTCTTCGAACTCGCGGTCGCGGCCGCCATCAGCCTGTTCGGCTTTCAGTCAGGCGCGGCACTCGCAACCGTGGTCGGCGTCCTCATCGAAGTGCCGGTCATGCTCTCGGTCGTCTGGATCGTGAACCGCTCAAAGGACTGGTATGAGGCCGCCCCCGCTGTTTCCCGAACAATAGTCACCGAAAGGCAATGAACATGGATATCACGATCTATCACAACCCGTCCTGCGGGACATCTCGCAACACGCTGGCGCTGATCCGCGCCGCCGGGATCGAACCGAAGGTAATCGAATATCTGCAGGAGCCGCCGGCGCGCGAAGAACTCGCGACAATAATCTCTGATGCAGGACTGACCGTTCGCGAGGCCATCCGCGAAAAGGGCACACCCTATGCCGAACTCGGTCTCGACAATCCCGACCTGAGCGAAGACGAGTTGCTTGACGCCATGATCGGCACACCGATCCTCATCAACCGTCCCTTCGTGGTGACACCGCTTGGCACCAGGCTCGCACGTCCTTCCGAGGTTGTACTGGATATATTGCCGGACAGCTTCAAGGGACCATTCTTCAAGGAGGATGGCGAGCAGATACTGGATCAGAAAGGAAAGCGAATTGCCTGATATATTCCCGGCACTGAATGGCGAGCATCTGCGGTCGATCGATTTCGATGCGCTCCGTCCATCCTTCGCAACCCACAAGCCCCGCATCCTGATCCTCTACGGCTCGCTCCGCGAGGTGTCCTACAGCCGTTTGCTTGCGTTCGAAGCGGCGCGGCTCCTCGAAAGGCTCGGATGCGAGGTGCGGATATTCGATCCGAAAGGCCTGCCTTTGCCGGATGAAGCGCCCGTCAGCCACCCGAAGGTGGGGGAACTGCGCGAGCTGTCGCTGTGGTCTGAAGGTCAGTTATGGGTAAGTCCCGAGCGCCACGGCGCGATGACCGGCATCATGAAGTCGCAGATCGACTGGATTCCTCTTTCTGTCGGATCCGTGCGCCCGACGCAGGGCAAGACGCTTGCCGTGATGGAGGTTTCCGGTGGCAGCCAATCGTTCAATGCCGTGAACCAGATGCGGATCCTCGGGCGGTGGATGCGGATGATCACCATTCCCAACCAGTCTTCGGTCGCAAGAGCCTATCAGGAATTCGACGCCGATGGCCGGATGAAGCCGTCGTCCTATTACGACCGGGTGGTGGATGTCTGCGAAGAGCTGGTGAAATTCACCCTGCTGACACGTGACGCCTCAGCCTATCTGACCGACCGTTACAGCGAACGGAAAGAAGAGGCGTCCGAGCTGGAGAAGCGCGTTTCGCTAGGCTCAATCTGACGGGTGAGGGCGTCACTCCTTGTCTCATAAGGATAAGTTTTCAACGAATCTGGATCGGCTGAAACTCTTTTCCCGGCCGGCTCGTATCTTCCCTTACTCCGATTGTGGAGTGTCAGCCCGAGGAGGCGCGTACCGAGCGTCGGGGCAATCGAACAAGAGGAAACTACGATGATCAGGCCCACGATAGGCACGCTTGCAGTCGCAACAATCGTGTCCGCCATCTCCGTCAGCGCATTCGCCGCCAATCCGAAGGTGGGCGGCGCTGCCATGTACGAAAACAAGAACATCGTTGAGAATGCGATGAACTCAAAGGATCACACGACCTTGGTCGCAGCCGTCAAGGCCGCCGGCCTGGTTGAGACGCTTCAGGGAAAGGGGCCTTTCACGGTTTTCGCACCCACCAACGAAGCTTTTGCGGCGCTGCCCAAGGGTACTGTGGAAACCCTGCTGAATCCGGAAAACAAGGCGCAGCTTACCAAGGTTCTCACCTGCCATGTGGTGGCCGCCGATGCCATGTCGAAAACCATCGAAAAGAATCCACGGCTGATAAACCGATCCGCAACGCGAACGACAATCTAGGAAACGGGTGGCGATCGATTGCCATTTCCGCGATTGCCGCAACTGTCGTTCTTGCCGCCGGCCTTACCTTTAGCCTGACACGGACAATGGAGCCGCTGGTGATTGCAGTCCTCGTCAACGAGGCTGGCGAAGTTCAGGCCGTGGTCGAGGATTTCGGAAACGAAAAGGCGACTATTCGGATGCTGGCTGATTTTGCCGTACCGCAGGACAAGACGATCCAGCTATGGACCTTGCCTTCCAAAGAGGTTGGGCCAGTCTCACTCGGCCTGATCGAAGGCGTTCGATCAGCACATCTCACAGGACCGGCTTTGCCGACGCCAAAAAGCGAGCAGCTTTACGAGATCACGCTCGAGCAGGCAGGCGGATCGCCAACGGGCAGGCCGACCGGACCGATTCTGGCGAAAGGTTTTGCACGAATGCCGCGGTGAGAATGCTTGAACAGGAAAATGTTTGTGATGGTCCCAGTCGGTTTCGAAAAATGGATTTTACGCGGATTTCCTGACTATCAGCGTGCCCGGCAGCGTCACAGTTTCAAGCTCGATCGTTCCCTTGATCATCTTGAGGATCACATCGACCATTTCGCTGCGCGGCTGCTCATAGGTGGTGAGGCCATATGCAAATGACCCGCCCAATTCGTAGTTGTCAAAGCCCACGACGGCGATATCCTCGGGAACTCTGAGCCCGAACTTTCCCCGGATTTCATCCATGGCGCCCATCGCGAGGATATCGTTTTCGCACATAAGGACATCGACACGATCATCTGCGGCGGTCCGGGACAGATACTCCCTTACTGACGTCGCACCCGCTTCCGCGCTGTATTTTTCCGCGGAAAGCAACGCGATTTCCGTAACACCCTTGGATGCCCAGAACTCCGTAAAGTGGTGACGCCGTCTCAGCGCCGTCGATAGAGCCGGGGCACCACTCATGAAGCCTGGCCGTTTGTATCCCTTCGCATGGAGATGATCGACGATTTCCCTCAGCGCAAGTTCCGCGTCGCAGACGACGGCGGGAACGCCCTCGATCTGGCTATCGCGCGCAAGTACGAACATTGGTGGCATTCCATGACCGAGTTGCAGATCCGTGAGGGTCTCGTCGCGAAACGCCGTGCCGAACAGGACGATGGCGTCCACTTGCCGCTGATCGGCATGAAGAAGCGCGTTTACATGGTCGAAATGGTTATTGATATTGATGAGCATCACCACCAGTCCGGCGGCCTGCAGTTTTTCGGTCAGCGCCTCGAGGAACGGCAGCTTTTGCGGGTTTGAGAAGTCATCCACGAAAACAGCGACCTGTCCGGTGGAATTGGTGGCAAGACTCCGGGCGAGCAGGTTGGGCGTGTAGTTCAAAGCCGCGGCGGTCTCGAGCACTTTTCGCTTGCTTTCATCGGTAATTGAAGCGCCGGGCGTGAAAGCGCGGATGACGGTCCACTTCGATACCCCGGCCGCTTCCGCTACCTGCTTTGCCGTTGCTCTCTTGCGCATGACTTACCCCGCAAATGGAATATGAATTCCATTTTTATATTCCGACGAAATGAATGCTTGCTTTTAACGCATTCCCACATAATATGCACCTGCTTGCACCCGGTAGCAAACACATTTGCACCCGGTAGCATTCGAATTTGCCAGCCAGAGGAGTGGGTGGCATTGAGGAGGAAAAAATGAAATCGATTTTGAAGACATTCGCTTCGGCTGCTATTGCCGTATCGCTGGCTGGCGCATGGTCGGTGGGTGTAAAGGCCGATGAACAGCCCAGCATCATTGCCGTCACGCATGGTCAGGCTTCGGATCCGTTCTGGTCCATCGTCAAGAACGGCATGATGCAGGCCGGCAAGGACATCAATGCCAAGGTCGACTACCGGGCGCCTGAGACCTTCGACATGGTTGCAATGGCTCAGCTCATCGAGGCTGCGGTCAATCAGAACCCGGCAGGCATCATAATCTCCAATCCCGATCCGGACGCACTCGGACCGGCCATAGAAAAGGCCGTCGCCGCCGGCATTCCGGTCATTTCCATGAACTCCGGTATTGCGGCCGCCGAGAAGCTCGGCATTAAGCTACATGTCGGCCAGGATGAACTTCCTGCGGGTGTGAAGGTCGGCGAAAAGCTGAAGTCGCTTGGCCTGAAGCATGTTCTCTGCGTCAACCAGGAGGTGGGCAACGCCGCTCTCGACCAACGTTGCGCCGGTACGGCAAAGGGGTTTGAGGGTGGCAAGGTCACGATCCTGCCGACGACGAGCGATCCGGCAGAAATTGAAGCCAAGATCCAGGCTGCCCTGACGTCTGATCCGTCCATTGATGCCGTCCTTGGCCTGTCCGCTCCGCTCGTCGGGGAGCGCGCTGTGGCTGTCGTTGACAAAATGGGCAATGGCGACAAGGTCAAGGTTGCCTCCTATGATCTTTCGGCAAACTTCCTGAAGGCTGTTTCCGAGGGCAAGGCACTCTTTGCCGTCGATCAGCAACCCTATCTGCAGGGTTATCTCCCGGTCACGTTCCTCGCGCTGAATGCCAAATACGGCACGATCCCCGCTGGAAACGTCGCTTCCTGTCCGAGCTTCGTCGAGAAGGATGCAGCAGCTTCGGTTATCGAGAAATCCTCCCAGGGTATCCGCTAGGCGGAACCCCTCCCGCAGCTCCCGCACCTCCAGCGGGAGCTGCCCACATCGCCCGATATCCGATCCGCGTGACGCGTGAGCGGAAACCGATGGCGCAGGTATAACAACTTACTTCTGAGGTACGACCATGACGCTGGCAAACGAACAGAACGGGTCTCCGACTCGATCCGACGAGCGCCTGAAAAAGGTTTCGACAATGACCGCGCTGGCGCGGCGGCCGGAACTCGGTGCCGTCGCAGGACTGGTTCTCGTCACCATTTTCTTCTATTTCACGGCCAATCCGGCCATGTTCACGCTTGCCGGCGTGGTCAATTTCATGGCGCCGGCCGCACAGCTGGGAATCCTTGCGATTGGTGCGGCGCTTTTGATGATCGGCGGTGAGTTCGATCTGTCTATCGGCTCAATGGTCGCCTTTGCGGGCCTTGTGTTCGGTACGGCGCTTGTTGTCCTTGATCTACCCCTCAGCGTCGCGATTCTGATCGCGCTCGGTTTCGCCGTGGTCATCGGCATCACCAATGCTCAGCTCACCATGCGGACCGGGTTGCCATCGTTCATCGTTACGCTTGCCTTCCTTTTTATTCTGCGGGGACTGACGCTTGTCGGACTGAAATGGGCGAGCGGCGGCTCGACGCAGCTGCGCGGAATGCGGGAGGCGGTGGCGGATAGTCCGATCGCTCCGCTGTTCTCCGGCGACGCGTTTACGGGCCTGTTTTCCTGGCTTGGCAATCAAGGTATCATCGATACCTTTCCGAACGGCGCTCCAAAAGTTCCGGGCATCCCCGTCGAAATCCTCTGGTTCGTCCTGATCGCCCTCGTCGCGACATGGGTGCTGCTTCGGACACGCTTCGGGAACTGGATCTTCGCCTCCGGTGGTGACCCGAAGGCTGCCCGCAAGTCAGGCGTGCCTGTCGCTCGTGTGAAAACCACCTTGTTCATCGTCACCGCGATGTGCGCCACTCTTGTCGCCATCCTGACGGTCCTCGATGCCGGTTCCACCGATGCCCGGCGTGGCTTTCAAAAGGAATTCGAAGCCATCATCGCGGCCGTTATTGGCGGATGTCTTCTGACCGGCGGTTATGGTTCGGCAATCGGCGCGTTCTTTGGTTCGATCGTCTTCGGCATGGTTCTGATCGGCCTGACCTACACATCCATCGATCAGGATTGGTACCTCGTCTTCCTTGGTGGAATGCTGCTGACCGCGGTTATTTTCAACAACATCATTCGTAAGCGTGTGACGGGAGAACGCTGATGAGCACGACCCAGACACCACTTGTCGAGGTCAAGAACCTCGTGAAACATTTCGGTTCCATCATCGCGCTCAACGGCGTCTCGCTGAGCGTCCACGCAGGGGAGGTTCTCTGCCTTCTCGGGGACAACGGGGCAGGCAAATCCACCCTCATCAATACCCTTTCCGGCGTACATAAACCGACATCGGGTGACTTCCTGGTCGAAGGAAAACCGCACGCTTTCAATGGCCCACGCGGTGCACTCGATGCAGGGATCGCCACCGTTTATCAGGATCTGGCGATGATCCCGCTGATGTCGGTGACCCGCAATTTCTTCATGGGTCGCGAGCCGCTCAAGGGGTTCGGTCCGTTCAAATACATGGACATGGAATTTGCCGATCGCGTCACGAGCGAGGAGATGAGAAAGATCGGCATCGATGTCCGTGAGCCCGGACAGGCCGTTGGCACGCTTTCCGGTGGCGAACGCCAGTGTGTGGCAATTGCCCGTGCCGTCTATTTCGGGGCGAAGGTTCTCATTCTCGATGAACCGACATCCGCCCTTGGCGTAGCGCAGACCTCGATGGTTCTGAAATACATCGATCAGGTGCGCAGCAAGGGGCTGGGCGTGATCTTCATTACCCACAATGTTCGCCACGCCTATGCGGTGGGCAACCGCTTCACGGCTTTAAACAGAGGGAAGACACTTGGCACTTTCGCCAAGAATGAGATCGATCTTGATGGTCTCCAGAACCTCATGGCCGGCGGCAAGGAACTCCAGTCGATCTCCGCGGAGCTGGGCGGGACCATCTGACAGAACCCCACGAAAACGACATTGAGCTCGGCGTCAGCGCCGGGTTCGAACACCCATACCAAAAACCCAGGGAACCACCCCAATGAGCAATGCCATCAACACCCCGTTTCCATTGGCCGCCTGCGCGGAGATGCTGTGGCGGGACAGGCCGATAGAATGGCGCGCCTCCCGCCTGAAGGAGCTGGGATTCGGCGTCGGCCTCTGGAACTGGCCGGAACATGACATCGGCAAGCTGGAAGCCACCGGCGCAACCTTCACAATCATGAACGGCTATCTGACTGGCCGGCTCACGGATGAGGAGGGGGCAACCGGACTCCTGAGGACGGCTCGGGAAACCGCTCAGATCGGTAAACGTCTCGGCGTCCAACGTCTCAACCTTCACGGAACAGGCCTTGGTGATCGGGGCCTTCCCGTTCAGCCGGTCGAGGTCGTCACGGGAGCGATGTGGCTGAAGGCGCAGGATACGTTACGCCGCATCGTCGATTTGGCGGAAGAAGAGAATGTGGTTTTCACACTGGAGAACCTGAACCTTCCCGTCGATCATCCCGGTGTGCCGTTCGGCCGCGCCGAAGACACCCTGGCCCTGGTATCCAGCATCAATCATCCGCGCCTTCGTCTCAATCTGGATCTTTATCATGCCCAGATCGGGGAGGGGAACCTGATTGAACTGTGCCGGAAATGCCTGCCATGGATCGGCGAGATTCAGGTGGCCGACGTTCCCGGACGCTGCGAGCCGGGTACGGGCGAGGTGAACTGGAAGGGTATTGCCAAGGCGTTGAACAATATGGGCTATTCCGGCCCGATCGGGATGGAGGCATGGGCGGCCGGAGATTCCGAGGCCGCACTCCTGGCCTTCCGCGAAGCCTTCACTCTCTAATTTCCAGAAACAGGACACAAATCATGGCCAAGGTCAAAACTGTCAATATCGGGCTTATCGGGGCAGGGCGCATCGGCTCTTTCCATGGCGAAAGCGTCGCCAGAAGGCTCGTGGATGCGGAACTTGTAGCAATCGCGGATCCCGCACCCGGCGCGGCAGCGACGCTTGCCGGCAAGCTGGGCGTCGATGCTTCCTACACCGATGTCGCCGCAATGCTTGCTCATCCGGATCTGGATGCCGTTATCATCGCAACACCGGCACGCTTCCACACGAATATTCTGGTGCAGGCTGCCGAGGCCGGAAAGGCAGTGTTTTGCGAAAAGCCGATGGCGCTCACACTTGAAGATGCGGAACGCGGCATTGCGGCCGCCAAAGCTGCGGGCGTTCCGCTTCAGGTGGGCTTCAACCGCCGCTGGGACCAGGCATTTGCCGAGGGACGCGCAGCGATCGATGCAGGAAAAGTCGGTGCGCCTCAACTCATCCGTTCACTGACGCGTGATCCAGGCCCGTTCGGCGCCGATCCCCACAGAATCCCGCTGTGGACGATATTCTATGAAACGCTGATCCACGACTTCGATACTCTGCTCTGGCTGAACCCGGGCGCAAAACCGGTTGAAGTTTTCGCCATGGCGGATGCGCTTGTTCGTCCGGATGCACGCGACAAAGGGTTTCTCGATACGGCCGTTGTCAACATCCGCTTTGACAACGGGTCCATTGCCGTAGCCGAAGCAAACTTCTGCGCAATGTACGGCTACGATATCCGCGGCGAAGTCTTCGGCTCAGGCGGCATGGTCACCATGGGTGACGTTCGCCGTTCCAGTATGACACTCTTCGACAAGGATGGCGTCTCCAACGACACGTGGCGGCGCGATACGGACCACTTCGTCCAAGGCTATACGGCCCAGATCGCGTCATTCGTAGAGGCGGTTCGCAACGGTGCGATCAAGGACGCGCCGACGGGTATCGATGCCCGCAACGCTCTGGCGATCGCGCTCGCCGCAATCGAGTCCGTTTCAACCAGGCAGCCGATCCGTATCGGTTGATCGCCGCCGCCGAGGGGAGGGCACGCCTGCCCTCCCTGCCAGCGAACTGGAATTTCGGAATTCATGACCGGAAACCGACCTGATTTCACCGGACATGTTCGAATAATTTGGAGAGGCTATTCGATGAGCGAGAACACGACATTGCCCCAATCAAAAGCGCGCCTTGCTGCCAGCCCTCTGTCTTGGGCGAACGATGTGCTCGAGGATCTGGGAGCCGATATTTCTCTTGAGACATGTGTGTCAGAAGCCGCGTCGAATGGCTATGCCGGTATCGAACTCGGCCGGAAATTTCCGCGTGATGCATCGATCCTTCGACCATTGCTCGAAAATCATGGCCTTGCCCTGGCGTCGGGGTGGCATTCGGGACAGCTTGCGGAAAGGACGGTCGAGGATGAGATGGCCTCGGTCGTGGAACATGCCGAGCTTCTGAAGGCCATGGGCTGCGGCGTTCTCGTCTATGGCGAGGTCGCCATGATGACGCCAGGAGCGCCGCTTGATGCTCCCATGTCCCACCGCCTTGTCATGCCGGCGACAGACAGGGCCGGCTACGCCGCGCGCCTGACCGACTTCGGCAAGCGTCTCTTCGACAGATATGGCCTGAAGCTGGCTTATCATCATCATTTGATGATGGTCGCAGAAACATTCGATGAAATTTCCGACATAATCGGCGGCGCCGGGCCGGAGGCCGGCCTGCTTCTGGATACGGGACATGCGGCAGCGGCGGGCTTTGATTATGAAAAGCTGATCTCGCGCTTTGGTGACCGTATCGTTCACATTCATCTCAAGGATATGCGCAAGGCAGTGCGGGAAGATGTGCGGGCCAATGACTTGAGTTTCAACGAGGGTGTTCGGAACGGCATGTTCACCGTTCCAGGCGATGGCGTTGTCGACTTCGATCCGATTGTCCGGTTCGTGAATAACACCGGATATGACGGATGGCTGGTTGTTGAAGCCGAACAGGATCCCGTTGTTGCACCGCCAAAGGAATACACGGCACGGGCATTCGCATTCATTCAAACGAAGTTTGAAGGCTGGTCTTCTGAAGCAGGCTAATCATCAATTGCGAGGTGCTATCATCATGAGAAGCCACGTGGTCATTGAGAAACCCACGAGTTTCGCTGAACTGAAGGGCATGATCGCGGCGACTGAACTCAAGCTCTCCAAAAATCAGGAGCGGCTGGCGCGAACGGCTGTCGCTCATCCCGAAATAGTGGCGTTCGGAACAGTGCATTCGCTTGCCGATCATTGTGCCGTTTCGCAATCGACGGTCATGAGGCTGGCAATCTCTCTCGGGTTTGGAAGCTTCAGGGAGTTCAGACAAGTTTTCCGTCATCACATTAGAGCAAACACGGGATTTCAACGTTAAACATAACGCTTCCAGACGATGATTTATGTTCCATAATCTATCTTATGCGATTATCGTTTGTGGATTGAAGCCAACTCCCTCACGGAGGTTTGCCCGGCGCATGGTCAAAGGTAGTTTTCCTCTGTGTGCCGGATTTTGACGATCTGCTGCGTGGCGCGGATTAAACCTCTTTCTGTGGTGTTCTCCTGAGTGCGACTACTCATGAAGGAGCTTGCGCCGTGAAATATTCCCACTCCATCACTCTCCTCATGGTGACATTGGCTTGTACGCCGGTGTCTGCCAATCCATTCTCGTCGGCGGCCGGTCGCTATCGTATCGATCCTGCCTCTCACATCCGCTTTTCAATTGCGCAGGTTGCCGGCCCCGGGATCAAGGGCACAATTCCTGATATTTCCGGCCGCTTCGATATCGACCCGGACCAGCCGGCCAGGTCTTACGTGGAAATCAGTCTCAACCCTTCCAGTGTCCAGACCGGGCAAGAACGGGTGGAAAACTTCCTGCGGTCCAGCGCGGTTTTCAATATCGCCGTTTATCCGCAGATCGTGTTTCGCTCCAGCCGCGTGACGCAGGACGGACCGCGCAGCGCGGTGGTTGAAGGCGTACTGACAGCCAGAGGCATATCCAGACCCGAGACGTTTCACGCGACATTCGTTGAACAACAGAAGGGATCCGTCACCTTCCACGTCACCGGCAATGTCGCACGCCTGCCCTATGGCATGGGCGTCGGAGTACCGCTCTATTCGAATACGGTTGCATTCGACATTGATTTGAAGGGCGTCAGATAAAGGCGATGGGGCATCAAAAAATCCGGCGGAGGTGGGATTAAGTGCCGCGGGCAGGTGTTTGTCCAATATCGGGCATGTGGCCCGATCCGTTACCCTTCAGAGGACTTTCGTCATGCGTGCACATCATTTCGTTCTGGCCAGCGTTGTAGCGCTTGCCGCCACGGCCGCCCTCGCCGAACCATATGCCGGTGGCGCTGTGGTCGAAAAAGCAACGGCCAAAGGCACGATCCTGACCGACGCCAAGGGCATGACCCTCTATACATTCGACAATGATACCAATGGTGCGTCGGTCTGCTATGACGGCTGCGCAAGGAAATGGCCGCCCCTCGCCGCCTCGAAAACCGACAAAGCGGATGGCGACTATAAACCAATCTCCCGCAAAGATGGTAAGATGCAATGGTCGCATGACGGAAAGCCGCTCTATCGCTGGCAGATGGACAGGAAGCCCGGCGATGTCACGGGCGATGGCGTCGGCGGCGTCTGGCACATTGCCAAGGAATAGTGTCCATGCCGGATTTTCTGGACGAGATGACGAGTTGCATACCAGCGCTTCGCCGTTACGCGAACGCGCTCACGCATGATCGCGACACGGCTGACGATCTCGTACAGGACTGTCTGGAAAGAGCCATCCGTAAAAAGGCGTTGTGGAAACCGCAGGGACCTTTGCGTCCGTGGTTGTACCGGGTGCTTGTCAACGTCTACCGCAACAATCTGCGCGGCCGAAATCGCCGGCCCTCGCAAATCCCGATTGACGATGTTGCGGAACAGCTGTTCGTGCCGGCGGCGCAGACGGGCCGGATTGCGCTTGCCGAAATGGCCCGCGCCATTGAAAAACTGTCCGGCGAACATCGCGAGGCCCTGCTCCTCGTCGTCGTCGAGGGCCTCAGTTATGCGGAAGCGGCGGATGTTCTTGAAATTCCGCTGGGCACGCTGATGTCCCGTCTGGGGCGGGCCCGAACGGCTCTCGCCCGAATGACCCAGGAAGACCAGCCAAATCTCAAGGTGATAAAATGACCGGCAGCGAGCCGCAGATAACCGAAGCCGATCTGATCTCTTATGTCGACGGGCAACTCAAAGACCGACGGCAGGACGCCGTTCGTACCCACCTCGCCTCCAATCCGGCCGATGCACGCAAGGTGGCGATGTGGCAGCAGCAGAATGCGACGCTGACGGCTCTTTATGGCCCTCTTGATACCGACACACTGCCCGAACGCCTCGATGTTTACCGTATCGAGCGGCGTCTGCAGTCGCAGCGCGCCGATTGGCGTAAGGTGGCGGCGGCATCCATCCTCATTCTGGGCGTTGGGTTGACAGGCGGCTGGTTCGGGCGCGGGCTGGTGTCTGAGGTCGTGGAACCGGCCCATTCCATCGTGGCGGATGCAACGCAGGCGCATAGATTGTTTGCGAGCGAGGTTCTGCATCCCGTCGAAATCCGGGCCGATGCGGAGAATGCTTCCAGCCTGCCGAAATGGCTTTCGAAGCGGCTGGACCGAAAACTGAACATTCCCGATCTCACCCGCCACGGTCTGTCCCTTGTCGGCGGCCGGGTTCTTCCCAGTTCCGAAGGTGCCGCCGCCCAGCTGATGTATGAGGATAAAAGCGGGCAGCGCGTCACTCTTTATATCGTGGCTGCGGTCGACTCGAGCGATACCGCGATGCGCCGCTCCAGCCTCGGTTCGCTGGAGGCCATCTCCTGGGACGACGAAACCATCCGCTGTGCTTTGGTTGGCAATCTGCCATCCGACCGCATGGACGCCATCGCGAAAGATACCTATCAACAATTGAGCTAGCCGATGAGATATTTTGAGGATCATTCCGATAGCGCATCGACGCGGGAACGGCTGTGGCGCAATACGTCTACATCCTTCGGATTGGTGGCGATCGCGTTTCACTGGACAATCGCGGTGCTTTTCCTGGCGCAGCTTGCGCTGGGATATCTGATGAGCCGCGATGATATCGACCCGGTTCTTCAGTTCGACCTGTTCCAGTATCACAAGTCGATAGGATTTCTGGTGTTGGCCCTCGCCGCGCCGCGTTTCCTGTGGTCGGTTTTCAGCAGAAAGCCGCAAGCTCTCGAAGGTGAAGGGCTGGCATCGAGGTTTGCCGCGCGGGCCGCTCACGCCGCATTGCTGTTCCTGACGCTGGCCGTTCCCCTCGCCGGCTGGGCAGTTGCATCGACCTCTCCTTTGCAAATCCCCAGTTACGTCTTCGACCTCGTGGTCGTGCCGGGATTGCCTCTGATGATTTCCGATCAGGCGGAGGCCTTCTGGAGTAAGGTTCACGCCACCCTCGCCTACCTTGCCGCAGCCATCGTATGTCTTCATGTGACCGCGGCGTTATGGCATCATTTCATCCGCAGGGATTCGACCCTCCGGCGTATGCTTCCGCCTCCGGCAGCCGCAGGTAACAGGCGCAAAACTGCCTCCTTCCGGAAATAAGCACATAAGCCATTGTCATTTAAATATCTGTTTTCGTTTATTTTTACGAAACGCAGCATCCTTCCGGGGGTGTCGTTTGAACCGGGAAGAACGGGCAAATCACCTGACGTTGCATAAAAGTCGCACCGCAACGGCTTTCGGCCTCTTCTCCGCGCTGGATGACTCTGTTTCGGAACGATCATTTGTTATTGTCGCCGCCGAAGAGCATTGGCGCATCGAGGTAGACTTTGCCTAAGTAAATACCGGTCTCAATCCAGTTTCACCCGTATTGCCGGATAGCCACAGGCTGTCGGCGTATGATCATGTTCATCGGGTGGTGGCAAGAGACCGGTCTGGCATTGTTACAATGTGCCCTGCGCAGCGCCGCTGTCTCAGCTCTTCACCACCCCAGAACACCGCCATGCCGTTCCCGTAAGGGTTTTCTCCTGCACCATCTTGGTGGACTTCCGAATGGAAGACCAAGAGACTATGTGCAACTTACTTCGGGTCCAATGGACCGTTACGCCACGAACGGCGCCCCAGCCCTGGCTTGCATGCAGCGGATGCGGCGGCCTGAGGGCATTTCAGGCCAGCGGCAAGATCCGGCTCAATGCCAATGGCCGCAAACTGGATGCCTGGCTTATCTATAGATGCCTGATCTGCGACAAGAGCTGGAACAGGCCGATTTTCGAACGACAGAATGTCCGGGACATCAGCCCTGCCGTTCTGGAAGCGTTGCAGTCCAACGACCCGCAATGGATAAGGGCGGAGACATTCAACCTCGAAGCCCTGAGACGTAAATCGCAGCGCGTCGACGAGTTTCCCGAATTCGATATCGCAAAACAGATCCGGGATGAACCTCCCGACTGGGCCATGGCGGAAATTGATCTCACGGTTCCGTTTCAGGCCGGCGTACGCCTTGACCGTCTGCTGGCGTCTGAACTCGGGCTTTCGCGGGCGATGCTGCAGAAGCTTCAGGATAGCGGTTCGCTTTGGGCGCAGTCCGACCGTTCCGATCTTTTGCGGCGGCGCGTTAAAAATGGCACCCGGATTGTGATCGCGCGCTGCGACGGCTTCGATCCGGAGCATTTGTGGAAACCCGTGATGGCGGATTTCTAACGGCATGGCGAGGGCCTGAAGGTTCGGGCCCTCGCTTGCGGCATCGTTCAGCCGAGAACCCCCTGCTCCACCTCAGGCGAGTGCCTTCTTCACCGCAGCAAGACCGCGGCGCAGGAATGGATCGGAATGGACGTAGAAGAATTGCACGCCGCGTTCCCGCCAGTGCGGCATCTCATCCAGCGTCGCGAGCGTTCCCGCGATCTTTCCGGCTGCGCGTATCTTGTCGACGGCGATGGCGACCTTCTCCATCACCACATCCGGGCGCGGCTCGCCGAATGGCGGCGCGGGGGGATAGCCCATATCCTGCGAAAGATCGCCGGGGCCGATGAAAAAGACGTCGATGCCTTCAACCGTCAGCATCTCGTCCAGAGCGTCGATCGCATCGACGGTCTCGATCATGGCGATGACAAGCCGCTTGTCATAATCGGATGGCAAGGCATAATGCACCGCATCGACAATCGCGTGGGCCTCGTCGGCATTGCCGACCATCGGCACCATGATCCCATCAGCACCGGCATTCAGGTAGCGGATGATGAGCGGCCGTTCGTGCGAATGCGGGCGCACGATGGCAGCGCCACCAACGGAGCGCACCACCTGCCCGGTCGCCCGCACATCCTCGAAGCTCCATGTGCCGTGCTCGCAATCGAGGAAGACCGCGTCCGCGCCCAGCTCCACCAGCCGGGCGGAAAGGCCAGACGATGTATGGTGCGGAGTGAACATGCTGATAGCTTCACCCGCCGCAAGACGGGCGCGCAGCTTTGCTCCATTCATGGATGTCTCTCCTCAGTTCTTTTTCGGCATATCCGGCGTATCGTCCGGTGCGCCCACCCAGCGTGCGACTTCGATATCCTTCGACGTGTCACGCATATGGGTCGGGCAGATGTGCAGTTCCGGAATGACAGCGCTTTTGTTCAGGCTGGCGCAGAGCACGATGGCGCGGGCCACGTCATGCGGATCCATCATCACGGCGCGTTCTTCCTTGAGAGGCGGCCGCGCGCGGTTGTTCATGATCGGCGTATCCGTCTCGCCCGGCAGAATGGTCGTCGCCCGGATACCCTGGTTGCGATAGGTATTATGCAGGAAGGTCATGAAGTTCTTCACGCCCGCCTTTGCAGCACCGTAAGCCACGCCGCCCAGAAGATTGGGATTGAGGGCAGCGAGCGAGGAGACGGTGATGATGGTGCCCTCGCCCTTTGCGATCATTTCCGGCAGCACCGCCTGCGTCAGGTTGAACACGGCCGTCAGATTGACGTTGATGGTGGTGTTCCACTCCTCCTCGCCGATGAAGCGGGCGTTGAGCACCTTGCTGGCGGAACCGGCATTGTTCACCAGAATATCGATGGGACCAACGGCCTCGCCGATCGACTTGACCGTGTCGAAGATCGCTTCGCGCGAGGCGATATCGAGCGTGCGTGCGATGGCCTTGCCCTTCTTCTTCTCGATCAGTTCCGCCACCTCGCGCAGCGGATCGAGGCGGCGTCCGGTCAGAACCACCGTCGCCCCTTCTTTCGCCAGCAGGATTGCGGTTTCGCGGCCAATGCCTGAACCGGCGCCGGTTACCAGCGCGATTTTTCCGTTCAGCAGTCCCATGCTCATCTCCTATTCGGCTGCGGCGGCAATGGCGCCAGAATAGCCGAAGATTTCTTTCGCCGCTTTTGCTGTTACCAGACCTTCGGAAATATCCTGTTCGATCAGCGCGCGCGAGCGCTCGCTGGCCCTGCCCCAGCCGCCACCGCCGGGCGTCTGAACTTCCAGACGTTCGCCGGTCTGAAGAACGACCTTACCCTTGGGGAAATGCGACTTGCCCTGCTTCATCACCTTGCCGGCGGAACCGCTCTGGCCTTCCACCACACCAAAGCAGGGGTGGCGGACGCGTTCCGATGCCAGATAGATGTTCATCGGGTTCCTGCCGAGATTGCGCAGAACGACGCGCTGGCCAAGGCCGCCGCGATGTTTGCCGGCGCCACCGGAATCGGCAATGAGTTCCTTGCATTCCGTCAACACCGGCACGGCGACCTCGAACATTTCGATGGCCGTGACCTTGCAGTTGGATGGGAAACTCAGCGTATCCAGCCCGTCGAATTCGGCACGCGCGCCCTGCCCGCCATGGAAATTCTGCACGGAGCCGTATTGCGTGCCATCGTTACGCTGGCCGACGCAATTGGCTGCCCAGATCGGCGCGCCGCCGCTGTCGCCCAGCACCTTTTCCGGCACGATGCCTTCCAGCGCCTTGAAGATGAGCGAGGGAATGACGTGGCCGATGAGGTTGCGCGAATTACCCGCCGTCCATTCCTGCGGATTGAGGATACAGCCGAGCGGCGCCTCGTCGGTGATCGGAACGATGCAGCCCTCATTATTGGGCGTTTCGGCATCGAGCAGGCATTTCAGCGCGTAAACCGAATGGGCGTAGCGGTAGTTCGTGCGGCAGTTGATCGAGTGCAGGACCTGATCCGACGTGCCGGTATAGTCCACATGGATGGAATCGTCCCTGACGATCACCGAGGCTTTCAGCTTGACGTCGACATCGTAGCCATCGAGCAGGACTTCGGCGGAATAGGTGCCGTTCGGCCATTCGCGGATTGCCTTGCGCGTCTGCGCCTCGGAACGGGCGTGGATGGCGTCCGCCAGTCCGTCGATATCGTCCAGCCCGTATTCATCGAGGAATTTGACGAGTTCGCGGCCCATGACATTGTTGGCGGCGATCATCGATTCCAGGTCGCCGCGCACTTCCGTGGGAAGGCGGACGGAGGCTGCGATGATATCGAAGACGTCCTCGTTCGGAACGCCGGCTTTCAGCAGCTTGACGATGGGGAAACGGATGCCTTCCGCGAAAATGTCGCTGGCTTCCGAATGCAGCGGCGCGCCGCCAATATCGGGAAGATGGGCGATGGATCCCGCATAAGCGACGACCTTGCCGTTCTTGAAGATCGGCGTGATCATCGTCACGTCAGGCAGATGGCCGGTTCCGATTTCCGGATCGTTGGTGGCGAGAACGTCGCCCTCTTCCAGCATCTCGACTGGAAACTTCGGCAGGAAATATTTCTGCGCCGCCGCTGGCAGCGAGGTGATGAAGACCGGGATCGACCAGGTGCATTGCGCCAGCGCCCTGCCCTTACTGTCGAGAAGTACCGTTACGTAATCATGGTTCTCGCGCACGATCGGCGAAAACGCCGTCTTGCCGAGCACGTTATCGGCCTGATCCGCGATGAAGATAAGGCGATTCCACATGACCTGAAGGTTGATCGGATCGTTGAAATCGGTTGCGGGTTTCGACATCTGACTGCCCCCTTAGAGCATTTCCAGTCAAAGCGGGATCGCTTTGACGTCCGGACAATGCGTAAAACAAAGAGATAGAGCGTTTTCGCGGTTCGAAGAAAAGCGGAAATGCTCTAGAGAATGTTGATCACGAGATTGCCGTGGGCATCGACATGGAAGGTGCCGCTCGGCCCGACAACAGCCGTCGATTCACGCTGTTCCACAATGGCAGGCCCCTTCACCTCGTGGCCGACCGGCAGCTTGTAGTGGTCGTAAACCGAGGTCCCGACATAGCCGCCCGCCTCCTGAAAATAGACCTTCCGGCTGCCCTTCCGGGCTTCGGCAATGACAGTTTCATGCGGCCGGGTGACCTGATCCTTCTCGCCGCTGGCGCGCAGACGCCAGGTTATGACTTCCAGCGGTGCGGCCACCGTGCGGCCGAACAATTCGCGATAGAGCTTGAAGAAGCTGCTGCGCAATTCCTCAAGGAAGAGGTCCTTCGGCAGGTTGCGGTCGGGAAGCACCACCGTGATCTCGTGCCCCTGCCCCACATGGCGCATGTCCACGGTATAACGATTGCTGATCGTCTCCTTCGGAACGCCGGCGGCCGAAACGACTTCTGCGCCCTGAGTGGAAAGATCATCGAGCAGGCGGTTCATCGCATCGATATCCCAGGCGTCGAGCGCCATCGGATGGCTTGCGGAGAGATCGACGGCGACCGGCGCGATCAACAGGCCGATGGCGGAGCTGACGCCCGCGCCCGTCGGGCAGATGATGCGGGAGATACCGAGCTTGCGGGCGATGCCATAGGCATGCACCGGGCCGGCGCCGCCGAAAGCCACCATCGGCAAAGAGCGCGGATCGACGCCGAGATCGGTCGCGTGCATGGCGGCCGCCTTGCTCATGGATTCATTGACGAGATCATGGATGCCCCAGGCGCAGCGTTCGACGGACACATCGAGCGAGGCGGCCAGTTTCGACATCGCCTCATGGGCAGCGTCCTTCGACACCTTGAACGAGCCGCCGACGAAGGATTCCGTTCCCATGTAACCGAGCAGAATATCGGCGTCGGTCACCGTCGGCTCGGTTCCGCCGCGCTGATAGGCAGCCGGCCCCGGCATGGCGCCGGCGGAATGCGGGCCGACATCGAGAAGCCCGAGCGGGTTCTTGGCCGCAATGGATCCGCCGCCGGCGCCGATCTCGATCATCTGGATCGACTGGATTTTCAGCGGAAAACCAGACCCTTTTCGGAAGCGCTGGTAATGCGCGACTTCGAGATCGGTGCCGACATTCGGTTCGCCATCGGGAATGAGGCAGAGCTTGGCGGTGGTGCCGCCCATGTCGAAGGAAAGCACGCTCGCCTCACCCGCCGTGCGGCCGAATTCGGCGGCGGCGACGGCACCCGCGGCGGGACCGGATTCGATCAGGCGCACGGGAAGTTCGGCGGCGCGGCGGCTCGGCACAAGGCCACCCGAAGAGGTCATCCACAGCACCTGCCGGTCGATGCCCTTTTGCGCAAATTCCCGCTGCAGATGGGCGACATGGCCGGACATTTGCGGGCGGGTATAGGCATTGACCACCGTTGTCGAGGCGCGGTCGAATTCGCGCATTTCCGGGCAGACCTCGGAAGACAGCGACACGAAAATGTCAGGGTCTTGCTCGCGCAGAAGGGCGGCGACGCGCTGCTCGTGCTGCGGATATTTGTATGCGTGCAGCAGGCAGACCGCCACCGAGCGGATACCCTTTTCCTTCAGCCGCCCGGCAATCTCACGAACGGTTTCTTCCTTGAGTTCCGTCATGACTTCGCCATCGGCTGCGATGCGTTCTTCGGCACCAAAACTGTTGGCGCGGGTGACCAGCGGATCGGGATATTTGATGTTCAGGTCGTAAAGATCGTAACGCCCCTCGTTGCGGATGCGCAGCATGTCCTGAAAGCCATCCGTGGTGACGAAACCGGTTTCGACGCCCTTGCGCTCCAGCACGGCATTGGTGACGACGGTGGTTGCGCCAAGCACCTGCAGGTTCTCGATCGCGATCGCATCCCCGTGCTTTTCGAGCAGTTCCGATACGCCCTGGACAACGGCCTCGGCCGGATTTTTCGGCGTGCTCAGGACTTTATGGAGGTGAAGTTCGCCGCTGTCGTCCAGAAGCGCGAAATCGGTAAAGGTACCGCCAGTATCGAAAGCCAGTTTTGCCATTGTTTCCCTCGAGCGACCATGCAGCCTCTCTGGCTGCCTTTGGGACCCGTAGATCGGGTCCGTTCACTGATGGAAAATTGAAGGCTTCCGCCGGCCTTTACCAACACAACCTCGGTCTGCCGCCATAGGGTTTGCTTATAGCGAATTCAGATGGCGTGGATGCCGGGGTGGTGGCCGCTCTTGAGCTTGGTGACGATCTCGAGAAGCACGGAACGCGCCGCCAGAGCCGGCTCGGAAAGCGGCATATGATCGGAGACGCAAAGCGAAACCGTGGCGTCGATGACGGGGGTTGTGAGCGGGTGCAGCTGCGCGCCGCTGAAGCTCGGGGTTTCCAGAACAACGGAGGCCGGAAGGATCGTTGAGCCGAGGCCGTCTAGCACCGCAGCACCCAAAGCAGGCACGGATTCAAGTTCGGAAATGACCTCCGGCCGCGCCCGCGCCCGGGCAAGTCCCTCATCGATGAGCCGGCGAAGGAAATGCGCCTTACTCGGCAGCAGCATCGCGTGTCCATCCAGCGCCGAGAGCGGAAGCGGCTGACCGGGTTCGGCCGGCAGCTTCATATCGGCTGGAGAGACGAGGAACATCTCCTCGCGGAACAGCGGCTCGAGCGTCACGCCCTTGATCGGATCGGAGGTGTAGATCAGCGCCATATCCATCTTGCCGGTCATGATCAACTCGCTGAGGATGTGGCCGAAACTGTCGTTGATATGCACCGTAATGGCGGGAAACCGTGCCCTCATCTCCTTGATGAGCGGCAGGGACAGCGCGCTGGACGATGAATAGGTGGCGAGCCCGATGGAGACCCGGCCGGAGACCGAGCGGGCCGAGCGGTCGATATCGGTCTGCGCCTGCTCGATCTGCTTCAGCATGATCTGCGCATGGCGGTAAAGGATCAGCCCGGCTTCCGTCGGCGTGATGCCGACATTGCTGCGCAGCAGAAGCTGATGCTTGAAGTGCTGTTCCAGCGAAGCGATCTGCTGCGACAGCGCCGGCTGCGCCACGCGCAGAATGCCGGCGGCGCGCGAGACGCTGCCAGTATCGACGATCTTGACGAAGCTTTTGAGTTTTTTGAAATCGACGCTCATCGGTCCCCACTTTTTGGGGAAATCCTAGCGCATCAGGGCGGAAACAGGAATGGGTTTCTGCTAGGAGGATGCGTAATTTCAATGGGATAGAGTGTTTTATGCGCCGAGCTGAATAAACGACATACATGTTTCATGCTGGTCGGAAATCCTCTCCCCCTCATCAAGTCAGTCGTATTTGCTCATTTTGATATTCTTTCAATCTTGCGTTTGCGATGACGATGATGTGGCGCATGATTGCACCAAGAGCTG
>NZ_JBIVYG010000017.1:0-141272 GCF_044769685.1 Agrobacterium sp. NPDC090283
TTAAACTCTTCGCTGAAATTCGATTTGCCCATGATGCTCTTCTTGCCTCAAAATTAGGAAAGAAGGTGTCTACAAATCTTGGGGCTATTCAGTTCAAAGACGGCGAACCCGGCAGCAATCAAGCAATATCCGCTCGTGAAACGCTCGGTCCCAAATGGGCCGTGATCGTTAAGGATGGGGTAAACCTCTGCAATTAAGTGCGGCAGCATTACTTCTGTAATTGGGCCTCTGATGCGGGGATATTCGCGTCCGCCGGAGTTAAGAAACGATAATTTCTCCAAGGGCATAGCGATCAATGATACAGACATTCAGACATTCGATACTGACATGGCTGGGAATTTGGGGTGGGGCATTGACCCTGCTTTCCAACTTGCAAGACATTCTCGACCTTGCAAAATGGGCCGATTGGCTGATCCTAAAATGGGGTGAGCTAGTAACGCCGATTGTATCCGGTCTAATAGAGCTTTTCGGTATAAGGGTTTCAGTTGTCGCCACATCAATGATTGCCATGGCGCTCTTCGTCAGTTTCATTGCTGTGGGCGCAAGGATCGAAAACGAGTTCAAGGGTGCTGCGCGGGAACCTTGGCCTGTCCGCTGGGCCAACATCTTCAACGCAAGAGTGCTGATTGGAACCGTGTTCTATTTGTTGCAGGGCGTGTTGATATCCCTACCTGCTTTCGTGCCCACCGCAGCAGATGTGTACATTCGCTTCCCCTATACGTTTATCGCGGTCTGCTATGTGTTGTACTGTGGGGCTATTATTATCGGGTTACGAGGATGGCCACTTTGGACCTCTCTCGTAGTAGCAGTCAGCATGATCGGCTTCAGCTTCGTTTTCGGCTACTCCGCACACGGCACTGCGCCGCCGAACGTTTCCGAAACGGCCTCCACGGCCATTGCGGCGCTCTGCGCTGTCGCCTGTGGTTTGATCGTGGTCGGCATAGCGCCACCGCTCGCATTCACGAAGAGAGTTATCTTCATGGTAATTGGGGTTGTAGCTGTCGTTGCACTAAGTCTGTTGAGCCACTGGGGAGTTACCGCAACACCGTAAAACAACTCGATCATGATTACTAACGTTGCATTTACGCTCTGATGTTTGCTTCTTTATATTGCAGATTAACGACCTGCCTCTTGCCATGCGTTTATTTTCCCGTACAAAACTGGCACATAAAAGTGAGGCATCGTGTCTCACTACCACCGGCAAAAGACGTTAGTATTCAAAGCCATAGATTTCAGGAAATGCCTCACGTAAGCGGCACCATTTTTATCCCCGAAATCAATCAATGCACGATCACTGTTCCAGGTGCCGATCGTTGTTTGCCGTCCTTCCCTCGCACTTAAGACATTTGAAACCAACCTGCCTTCTCGGGCGTTGATCGCTATTGTTAACTGGAAAGCCGATCGTCGTGGACGTTATTCGTATTCTCATCGCCATCATCCTGCCGCCCGTCGGCGTGTTTCTCCAGGTCGGGCTCGGCCTGCATTTCTGGATCAATATTCTCCTGACGCTGTGCGGTTATGTTCCCGGCATTATTCACGCGATCTGGGTGATCCTGCGGAGGTGACACCCACCTCCTATTTACGATGGGACGCCCGCAACATTTTAGTACGTGATTAAATTCTTATTGGCTGCTGGAACCTCGTCTTCTCCCTCACGTTATGGTGATGACACCAGCCAAGGAGAAAATCATGAACCAGATCATCTACATCGTCGGCCTCGTCGTCATCGTCCTGGCAATCCTGTCGTTTTTCGGCTTCCGTTGATCCCCGTTGTCAATTCGATCGCTTGCGCATATCCTAAGCAGCAGTGACACACGACTGCGTTCATGGGTTGCTTCGCTGTCGGGTGAATTTCGGGATCGCGTTGCTCTGGGAGGTGCACGATGAAGAACGAGAGATGGACAGAACCTGTCGAGGTCAATCTTGAGGCGAATGGCAAAAGCGTCATCGCCGGCCCCTTCGAAGCGCTGACATTGTTGACCGAAGGCTGGCCCAAAATCGGTGGGTTGAGCTTCGTGAGAGCGAGAAGCGCCTGCCGCGCCGCGCTTGACGGACGCAAATCGCCCGAGGAGGCACGCAAGTGCTTCACCGACGCGGTTTCCGAGATGCAGAAAAACCCGCATTGACGCCCAAACGAAAAACGGCTCCTGAAAAGGAGCCGTTCTTTTATGTGCGACGCTTCCGGGGGATCGAATAACCGGCAGTGCCTTCCGGGCGGATTTTACATCCAATAGGGGGCGACGCCGTAATAGTCGTAGACCTTGCGATCCCTGGCGTTCAGCAGGTCGTTATCATCGAGATTGGCGAAGTGCGGCGCGTTTTCGATCTCTTCCTTGGTGAGATCGATGCGGTAGCCGTCGAGTTCTTCGTCGTAATGCAGCTTTTCCCATGGCAGCGGATAATAATCGTCGCCAATGCCGAGGAAGCCACCAAAGCTCAACACCGCATAGGCCACGCGCCCGCCGCGTTTTTCCAGAATGATGCGCTGGATCGAGCCGATATGTTTGCCATCGGCACCATAAACGCGGGTGCCTTCCACCTTGTCGCTGGCGATCAGGCTCGGCGTATCCTTGACATAGGGATCCTGTCCGGCGCGGGGTTCCTGATGCATCATGTGCCTTTCCTCCTTGATTTTCCTCGTTTGTGTCACGTCTGGTAAACCCCTCGACGGACAATTCGTTCCGCGGCGTTTCAGGCGCTTTTGCCGGAATTTTTTTGAAGGAAAATGGAACGAAAACGCGCGTTTATTGGCGGATTTTCTGCCAGACGGACGGAGAGACACCGACCATCTTGCGAAAGACTCGGGAGAAATGCGCCTGATCGGAAAAACCGGCGGCGATGGCGATGTCGGTCAGCGCCATGTCGGTTCGCATCATCAGTTCCTTGACGCGATCGATGCGCGCCTGCATCTGCCATTGATGCGGCGGCACACCGGTGGAGGCCTTGAAGGCATGGCTGAAATGCGATTGCGACAGGTTGGTCAGTTCCGCCAGTTCCTCCAGCCGGATCGACCGCAGGCAATGTTCGCGGATGTAGTCCGTCGCCACCCTTAACTGCCAGACGGCGAGCTTGCTGCGTTTTTTGACCGGCTCCCGCTTCACCTTCAGGAAATCCGTCAACAGTGCCAGCACAAGGCTCTCGCCGTAGAGGTCGTGCAGCGGATCGGGATTATCACATTCGGCGGCAATCAATCGCGCCAGCGCCAGCAGGCGCTCATCCTCGAACATCAGATGCGGATCGAGCAGGCCGTGCGGATCGAAGCCCTGCACCAGCCGCGCACCCAGCAATCCCGCATCGAAATGCAGATCGAGATGACGCACGAAAGAGACGTTGCTGAGTTCGGCATGCACATCCAGATCGGCGGGCACGAAGGAAATCCGGTTCGCCTTTGACGATCCGAAATTATCGCGGCGGCAGCGGTTCATCATGAACCGGCCGTCATCCGTCCCGTCCATATCCAGCAAGAAAACAAAGCGCGGATCCTTGCCGACATAACGCCCGCCCGCCTTCGGGGCGCAACGCACATCCCAGAGATCGGCGACAATGCCGTTCCAGACCCTTGAGCGCGGGCCGCCGATGACGGCAAAGCCCTCAATCTCATTTTCCATCCGCACGCGGAAAGCCATGGCCTCTCGATCCCGCAGGGCGCCATGGCGCCACTATAAACATGATAAATCTATTCATGTTTATAGTGGCAAACTGCTTTCCCTGCAACTGCCGGCCTTCGGCCAAGCCTTACCACTTCTTGGAAAGCTTGAAGGTGATGGTGCGGCTATCGCCCCAGCCGCAGACGGAGACGCCGGCGCAGCTCTTCACATATTCCTTGTCGAAGACATTGGCGACGTTGATCGATGCGGTCCAGTCGTTCTTCTCATAGCGGATAGCGGCGTCGAAGACGGCGGCATCCGGCACCCGCAGCGTGTTTGCCGCATCCGCCCAGGATTTGCCCTGATAGCGCACACCGCCGCCGATGCTGAGTCCATCAAGCGCATCGTTGGTAAAGGCATAGTCCAGCCACAGCGAGGCGGTGTGGGCGGGCACGATCCATGGCGACTTGCCGATCAGATTGGGATTGGCATCACGGGTAATCTCAAGATCCGTATAGGAATAGGAGGCGAGTGCCTTCCAGTTCTCGCTGAGATTGGCCTTGGCCTCCAGTTCGAACCCGGTAGACTCCACCTGCCCGAACTGTCCGCTCGTGGTTATGCCGCCGGCCGTATAGGACACGATGGCATTGTCCTTGACCAGCTTGAAGACGGAAGCCGTGATGCTGCCATCGAAGAAGGTCGGCTCGTATTTGATGCCGGCCTCGAACTGATGACCTTCCTCCGGCGAAGCGGGCGTGCCATCCGCGAGCGTATCGATCAGCGGATTGAAGAAGGTGGCCGCAGAGACATAGGGCGTCAGACCGTTATCGAATTCATAGGCAAGGCCGGCCCGGCCACTCAGCGCATCGTCATTCGAGCGGCGGGATAGGCCCGCCGGCAGCCTGTTGTTCAGTTCCGTATCGACATAGTCGTAACGGCCATTCAGCGTGACCAGCCAGCCGTCGCCGAAACGCAGCTGGTCCTGGGCATAGATGCCGATCTGCTGCTGGGTCACGATATTGTCGGCGTAAACGAAATTCGTTCCCTGCGTCGAGCCATAGATCGGGTTGAGCGCGCCGATTGCATTCGATCCGCAGCAGGCCTGTACCTGATCCAGCCGGTAATATTTATAGTCGAGACCGAAGAGCAGCGAATGGTTGACTGCGCCTGTATCGAACTGGCCTTCGACCCGGTTATCGACACCGAAGCTGTCGACTTTCGACACGCCGTCATAACCGAACCGCGTCAGCATATAGTCGTTGGTGGTGGCATCGAGGATAGGCTGGCCATTTGCATCGGTATTGGCCCAACCGCCGGCATAGGGTCCGGTCTCGTGCTTGTAGAGGTGGCCGTAACGGGCGTTCTGGCTGATCTTCCAGCCATTGTCGAATTCATGGCTGACCTCGTAACCCACCATGGACTGGTAGACGCGGCCATTGTCGATATCCGGTTCGCCATAAAAGGCCTTGCGGTCGAGCTTGCCGAAAGGCGCGTCGACCACCGTGCCGACATAGGGCAGGAAACCGTTGCCGATATGAACCTGATCGAGCGCCGAGAAATAGCCGTAGAGCGTCGCGCTTGTCTGCGCATCCGGTTCGAAGGTGATCTGCGGCATGATGAAGCCGCGCAAGTCCTCGGAATAATCGGTGTAATTGTCGCCGCCGGAGACCTTGCCGGTGACGCGGTACTTCCATACCCCTTGCTCATCGACCTTGTCGCCGAGATCGAAGCCGAAGAAGGCATTGCCGAAATTATTGATGCCGATTTCCGTTTCGCGCACCGGCTCATCCTGCGTGCGCTTGCGGACCATCTGCACGATGCCGCCGGGATTGGCGCCACCATAAAGCACCGAGGCGGGGCCCTTCAGAACTTCCACGCGCTCCAGACCATAGGCATCCATCTGGAAACCGCCGAAACCGTAGCTGAACAGGTTCAGACCATCGAGAAACACGCCGGTCTGGGTGGCCTGAAAACCGCGAATATAAATCCAGTCCGTATCCGGGTCCGTACCGAAGGGCTCCGCCGTCACGCCGGGGGTATAACGCAGTACCTCGTCGATTTTCGTCACCGCGCCACGGTCATCCATTTCCTGGCGGCCGACGACCGATACGGATTGCGGAATATCCTTGGTTTCCGTCTCTGTTTTCGAACCCGCCGCGCTTTTCTTCGCGACATAACCCCGGACCGGGCCCGTCGCGTTTTCCGCGCCCTGCCCTTCAACGGTAATCTGCCGCAGAACGGTCGTGTCCTGCGCGTGGCCCATCGCTGGCGCCATCAAAACAACGGCGGCCGTGCCCAAAGCCATACGGCTCAAAAACATCCCATGCAAATTTTTCAAGATATGCCCCGAAACAGATCGCGGCCGATGTCCATATCCGACAGGCCGCGGCACCTCAATTAAGCTGAGTATTTACATCAGGATTAAGGCAGGATGCTTGTCGTTTTCTGGCGGGATTTGAAGCTTATTGGCTTCTCGCACAGTTTTGCGCCTGTCATTTATCGCGAAGCGCTTCGATATCAGCTCTTGCGTCGGCCGATCCTTGCAAGCTGCATGACCGGAAGCATGCCGATGACGACGATTGCCAGCGCTGCGATGGCCGCCTCCTCATAGGTGCCGCGCGCCGCTTCACCATAAAGATGGGTAGCGAAGGTTTCGAAATTGAGCGGCCTCAACAGAAGCGTGGCGGGAAGTTCCTTGACGCAATCGACAAAGATCAGCAGCGCCGCAGCCGCAAGCGACGCCTTGGATAGCGGCAGATGAATCTGGCGGAATGTCTGCGTCGCGGATCGCCCGAGCGTTCGCGAGGCGTGATCGAAGGATTGCGGGATGCGGCTGAGGCCGGCATCCACACCGCCTGCGGCAATGGTCAGGAAACGCGCCGAATAGGCGTAGATCAGCGCGGCACCGCTGCCGATGAAGATGAGGCCGGTATAAATGCCGAACCAGTCACGCATGGTCTGGTCGACAAAGCGGTCGAAGCCGCCGAGCGCAATCAGCACGCCGATGGCGATGACCGTGCCGGGGGCCGCATATCCGACCGTCGAAAGGCGATAGGACCAGAGCGAGAGACGCCCCGGTGCAAGCCGCATTGCATAAGCAACCGCAAGGCCGAGGATCAGGGTGATCACCGTCGCCAGCCCGGCAAAGACGATGGTGTTCAAAGCCTCATCGGCAAAACGGGCGGACAGACCGCTGAAACGGAACCGTTTCCATGCCTCGATGACGAGATAGCTGGCCGGTGCGACAAAGCCGATCAAGACCGGCAGGCCGCCAAGCGCGAAGGCAAACCAGCCCTTCAGGCCATTCAGCCGCACTGGCTCCAGTTCCCTGCTTTTCTGCGCCGAAACCGCATAACGCTGCTTGCGCCGCGCCCAGCGCTCGAGCGCCACGAGGGCGACAACGATGAACAGCATGGAAAGCGCGATCTGCGCCGCACCCGGGAGGTCGGATTTCGTGACCCAGGTCGTGTAGACGGAAACGGTGAGCGTGCGGACGCCGAGGAACTCCGATGCTCCTATGTCGTTCAGCGCTTCCATCAGAGCAAGACTGGTGCCGACCGCAATCGCCGGGCGTGCGAGCGGCACTGCCACTTTAAAGAAAGCCGCGCGTCTGGAAACGCCGAGTGTGCGTGCCGCTTCCAGCAGGTTGCCCGCCTGCGTCAGGAACATGGCGCGCACGGGAATATAGACATAGGGAAACAGCACGAAACCGAGAAGGACAATGCAGCCCGTCATGGACCTTATGTCCGGCAGGCGGAATTCGCGCGGGCTGGAATAACCGAGCAGCCAGCGGATCGCACCCTGCACCGGTCCGATGGGATGCAGAATATCCAGATAGGCGTAAGCGACGATATAGGTGGGCATGGCCAGCGGCAGCAGCAGCGCCCATTCCAATATTTTGCGGCCGGGAAAATCATAGGCCGTGACCAGCCAGGCGGCATAGGTTCCGACGACACCGGCCAGCAGCCCGACACCGGCAAGAAGGATCGCCGTATCCGGAAGCGCCGTCCAGAGCACGGTCGAGCCGAGATGCGCCCACAGGCCTTCAGAACCCTGCAATGCCTGCGAGACGAGCGCCAGCACCGGCACCATGGCGCCACAGACCGCCAGCACGGAGAGGCACAGCCACCAGAAGGAGGATGAAAACCTGGCTCGGGCACGGGGTCTCAATGGCTGGATGGCGTCTGGATTCATGTGCTTTCAGAAAATACGCGGAAAGGCGCCCGCAGATGCGAACGCCTTCCACCATGTTATCGCTAGAGCGTCGGACAGAAAAACGCAACCGTGTCCGACGCTCTATCTTTTCGTTAAAGCATCGGATTTTCCGAAAACCGCGTATACTTTTCGGTCCGATGCTTTCGATGGCCTTTACTTGTCGAAACCGACCTTGTCGACCAGCTCGCTCGCCTGCTTGCGATGCGAGACGATTTCCGTCAGCGGCTTGTTATCGATCTTCAGCGTGCCGAAGGAAGCGACGATCTCGTTGAGAGCCGCACCCTGCTTGACCGGATATTCGTAGTTGGCTTCAGCATAGATCTTCTGGGCTTCGTCGGAGACGAGATATTCCAGCAGCTTGACCGCTTCCGCCTTGTTCGGCGCATTCTTGGCCACGGCCGCGCCGCTGATATTGACCTGCGTGCCGCCATTCTTGAAGGTCGGCAGAACCACCTTGATGGCGTCGCCCCACTTCACCTGCTCCTCGCCGCCCTTGCCCGAGCGCATCAGGCCGACATAATAGGAGTTGGCGATGCCGATATCGCAAATGCCGCCGAGGATATCCTTGGCAACATCGCGGTCGCCGCCGCCTGCCTTGCGGGCCAGGTTTTCCTTGACGCCGGCAAGCCACTTCTCGGTGTCGGCAGCGCCGTAATGGGCGATGTAGTCGGCAAAGAGCGCGGTGTTATAGGGGTGCTGGCCGGCGCGAATGCAGACCTTGCCCTTCCACTTCGCATCCGCCAGATCTTCATAGTTGAACGAGGCGAGATCGACATCCTTCGCCGCATAAAGAACGCGGGCGCGCATAGAGAGCGCGAACCAGTGGCCCTTGGCGTCGCGAAGTTCAGCCGGAATGGCCTTGGTCAGGGTTTCGGATTCGACCGCCTGGGTAACGCCCTTTTCGGCGAGATCAACGAGGTTGCCGGCATCCACCGTCATCAGAACGTCGGCAGGCGAGCTTGCGCCCTCGCTCAGAACGCGCTCGGCAAGACCGTCCTTCAGGAACACGGTGTTGACCTTGACGCCGCTCGAAGCGGTGAAGGATTCCAGAAGCGGCTGGATCAGGCCCGGCTCTCTGGTAGTGTAGATGTTGATCTCCGCGGCGCTCGCGGTTCCGGCCGCAAAGGCAACCGTGCTGGCAAGCAGGGCAAATCTCGTAAATTTCGTCATGTTTTGTCTCCCTCTCCGATAGCGGCAATATAGAGGGAGCAGACATCATACATGATGAGTTAAATCAAGTTTTATTTCCGTGTTTTTAGGGCGAATTCGATCACCAAGAGTTGAAAATGGAGCGAAAATAAACATACAAATCCGCTCATTCAACTTGCAGTAAATATAAGCACGCCCTTGGGATCGATACCGAAACGCACCGCCGTGGTGCGGGCGGGAGTGCGCTGCATCGTCCTGACACGCAGATCGGCCGACAGTCCCGGCACGGCGATGCCAAGCTGCTCGATCTCACCGAGGAAGACACGGCTCGATATTTCGCCGGCAATTCCTTCTTTCGCGGCGCCGTCCTCGATGATCGAAATCGCATTTGGGCGAACATAGGCAACGGCGGCGAGACCATCAGGCAGATCGGACGCATCGCCCAGAAGCCCGAGCGGCGTTTCGACGCGGCCCTGTCTCACCCGGCCCTCGATCTTGTTGAAGGCGCAGAAAAAATCGGCGGCATAGCGGGTTTTGGGATGATCGTGGATTTCGTAACCCGTGCCGCTCTGCACGATACGCCCGCGCTGCATCAAAACCACACGGTCGCCTGCCGAAAGCGCCTCTTCCGGATCATGGGTAACCATGATCGCCGTCGTGCCCAGTTGCCGCAGCAGGCCCAGCGTTTCCTCGCGCACGCTGTCGCGCAATCCCCTGTCCAGATTGGAAAAGGGTTCATCCATCAACAGCAGACCGGGCTGCGGGGCAAGCGCACGGGCAAGCGCCACGCGCTGCTGCTCACCGCCCGAAAGCGTATGCGGATAACGTTTCGCCAGTTCCTGCAGATGAACATGTTCGATCATCTCGGCAGCACGGGCTCGGGCTTCCGCCTTTGGCAGAGACCGAAGGCCGAACATGACATTCTGCTCGACGGTGAGATGCGGAAACAGCGCATAGTCCTGAAAGACAAAACCGATATTGCGCTTTTCCGGCTCGACGAAAACAGCGGGACCTGCGACGACCGCACCGTTTAAGGAAACGCTGCCATGATCAGGCGTCTCCACGCCCGCCACGATGCGCAGCAGCGTCGATTTTCCACAGCCGGAGCGTCCCACCAGACAAATGATTTCGCCGCGCTCGACGGAGAGATCGATATCGGACAGCACATCCGTATCGCCGAATCTCTTCCCGACCGATTTCAGTTCCAGCGCTGCCCTGCCTGCCATTTCCAATCCTGCCCTGCTTTGCGAATTATGTTGATCGCTCAAATCAGGATTAAAGTCAAAAAAGACGGGAAAATGCATTTCCCTTCACGAGTTGGCGAGATGTGCGGCAGCAATATTGACGTTTACGTTAGAGTTAAATAGGTTTTGGCGACGAGATGGACGTCAAGGGATTACGCGTCTATCATTCGTCACCGGGGAGCGAGAGGAGCGGTCGATCCGGTGACGCCACATGGGGTTCCCTCAACCTGGCCGATTGGGCCGGTTGAATGCGGGAGCCTCGTGAACATCAGGCAGCCGAAAGCGCCCTTCACGCATTTTAAGGAATGCGCGGCGCGACAACGACTCTGGGAGGAGAAGCATGAGTGAACTGTCCCTGGGACACCCGGAAAATGTCAGCGCGGAGAAGCGTTGGCTGGCATCCTATCCGCCGGGCGTACCTTCCGAAATCCCCGCATCCGCCCATGCCTCCCTTGTCGAGCTTCTCGAAAAGAGCTGTGCGCAATTTGCCGACCGCAAGGCCTTTTCCAGCATGGGAAAGTCCCTGACCTATCGAGAACTGGACGCTGAAACCCGCGCGGTCGCTGCCTGGCTGCAATCCAGAGGACTGGAAAAAGGCGACCGGGTTGCGGTGATGATGCCGAATATCCTGCAAAATCCCGTCGCCGTATACGGGATCCTGCGGGCGGGCATGATCGTGGTCAATGTCAATCCGCTCTACACGCCGCGCGAACTGGAGCATCAGCTCAAGGATTCCGGCGCAAAGGCCATCTTCGTGCTGGAAAATTTCGCGCATGTGGCACAGCAGGCGGTGCCGAAAACCGCGGTGCGGCATGTGGTCGTCGCGGCGATGGGCGATCTCCTCGGCCTGAAGGGACATATCGTCAATCTGGTGGTTCGCAAGGTCAAGAAACTGGTGCCCGCCTACACCATTCCCGGCTCCATCAGCTTCAAGGCGATGCTGAAGGAAGCTCAGGGCTTCTCGCTGAAGCCGGTCAGCCTCACGGCGCAGGACATCGCCTTCCTGCAATATACCGGGGGAACCACGGGTGTATCCAAGGGTGCGGTTCTCACCCATGCCAATCTTCTGGCCAACAAGCTTCAAATCAGCCTGTGGCTGGACGCCGCCTTCAACGGCCGAAAAGACCGCCCGGAAGTTCTCAACTTCATCTGCGCGCTGCCGCTCTGCCACATCTTCGCATTGACGGTGAATTCGCTGATGGGCATCGCGCTCGGCGGCCATAATCTGCTGATCGCCAATCCGCGCGACATTCCCGGCTTCGTGAAGGAGCTGGCGCATTATCAGCCGCATGTTTTCCCCGGTATCAACACGCTTTTCAACGCGCTGATGAATAATGAGGATTTCCGCAAGCTCGATCTCTCGTCCCTCATTCTGGTTCTCGGCGGCGGCATGGCCGTGCAGAGGCCTGTCGCGGAACGCTGGCTTTCCATCGTCGGCTGCCCGATTGCCGAAGGTTATGGCCTCTCCGAGACATCGCCGGTTGCAACCGTCAACCGTCTCGATTCGACGGAATTCAGCGGCACCATCGGTCTGCCCATCTCCTCGACGGAAATCGATATTCGCGACGAGGACGGCAACAGCCTGCCAACGGGCGAAGTGGGCGAGATCTGCATTCGCGGTCCGCAGGTCATGGCCGGCTATTGGCAGCGGCCGGATGAAACCGCAAAAGCTATGACCGCCGACGGCTTCTTCCGTTCCGGCGACATGGGTTTCATGGACGAGCGCGGTTACACCAAGATCGTCGACCGCAAGAAGGACATGATCCTCGTTTCCGGTTTCAACGTCTATCCGAACGAGGTGGAGGAAGTGGCGGCCAGCCATCCGGGCGTGCTGGAATGCGCCGCGATCGGTGTTCCGGACGAACATTCCGGCGAAACCGTCAAGCTTTTCGTCGTCAAGAAGGACCAGTCGCTCACGGAAGCGGAGCTCAAGGCCTTCTGCGCCAAGAACCTGACGAACTACAAACGGCCGAAAATCATCGAGTTTCGCACCGAGTTGCCGAAATCGAATGTCGGCAAAATCTTGCGGCGCGAATTGCGCAATCTGAACTGATTGTCTCGCGCAATGGGGAGAGCCGGGCGACCGGCTCTTTCTTTCATCCCGGCCCTTTTCTTTTATCAAAGTCGCCTTGATTTGGCCGCCTGAAAAAGAATAGTTTCCTCATCCTTCCACGGAAGCCGAGGAGCACAAGATGCAGGCCACCATCGAAAAACTGAAATCAACGGCAAGCAGCACAGCCGCAGCCGATCTTCGCGCCGCTTTTGCGGCCGACGACAAGAGATTCAGCCGTTTCAGCGCCAAATTCGATGACCTGCTGATGGATTATTCCAAATGCGCCGTGAATGAGGAGATCGTCACGCTTCTCGAACAGCTGGCGCGCGAGGGCGGTGTCGAGGCCAAGCGCGAGGAGATGTTCTCCGGCAAGGCGATCAACTTCACCGAAGACCGCGCCGTGCTGCATACCGCACTGCGCAACCGCTCCAACACGCCGGTTCTCGTTGACGGCAAGGACGTGATGCCTGACGTGAACGCCGTTCTCGCCGCCATGGGCAAATTTGCCGATGCGATCCGTTCCGGTTCGCTGAAAGGTGCGACCGGCAAAAAGATCACCGATGTCATCAATATCGGCATTGGCGGTTCCGATCTTGGCCCCGTCATGGCGACGCTGGCGCTTGCGCCTTTCCATGACGGCCCGCGCGCGCATTTCGTGTCCAATATCGATGGCGCTCATATTGCCGATACGCTGAAGCTCATCGACCCTGAGACCTCGCTTTTCATCGTGGCCTCCAAGACTTTCACCACCATCGAGACGATGACGAACGCCGCCACCGCGCGCCGTTTCATCGCTGAGAAACTGGGTGAAGCAGCCGTCAAGCATCACTTCGCCGCCGTTTCGACCGCACTGGAAAAAGTGGCCGCCTTCGGCATCGAAAGCGACCGCATCTTCGGTTTCTGGGACTGGGTTGGCGGACGTTATTCGATCTGGTCGGCCATCGGCCTGCCGCTGATGATCGCCATCGGCCCGGATAATTTCGGCAAGTTCCTGGATGGGGCGCATGCCATGGACAGGCACTTCCGCGAAGCGCCGATCCGTGAAAACCTGCCGATGCTGCTCGGCCTCATCGGTTTTTATAACCGCAACGTGCTGAATTATCCGACCCGGGCGATCCTGCCCTATGACCAGCGTCTGTCGCGCTTCCCGGCTTATCTGCAGCAGCTCGATATGGAATCGAACGGCAAGGGCGTTACCATCGACGGCACACCGGTCGAAGGTCAGTCCGGCCCGGTCGTCTGGGGCGAACCCGGCACTAACGGCCAGCACGCTTTCTACCAGCTCATCCATCAGGGCACGAGCGTCATTCCGGCGGAATTCATGATTGCCGCCAACGGCTTCGAGCCCGAACTGCGCCACCAGCACCAGCTTCTCATCGCCAATTGCCTGGCGCAATCGGAAGCACTGATGAAGGGCCGCACGCTCGCCGAAGCGAAAGCACAGCTCACTTCCAAGGGCATGGAAGACAGCCAGGCCGATTTCATCGCGCCGCACCGCGTCTTCACCGGCAACCGCCCCTCCATCACCTTCGTCTACGACAAGCTGACGCCATTTGCTCTGGGCCGCCTCATCGCGCTCTACGAGCATCGCGTTTTCGTCGAAGGCGTGCTGTTCCGCATCAACTCCTTCGACCAATGGGGCGTGGAGCTTGGCAAGGAACTCGCAACGGGCCTGCTTCCCGTCGTTGAAGGCAAGGAAAGTGCCGCCGGCCATGACAGCTCGACGCAGGGTCTGGTGAAGGCGCTGGCGGGACTGGCGGGCTGAGAGTCGTTACGACCGCGATCTGAAAAGCCGGAGACACCTCCGGCTTTTTTTAATGTGGCGGCTCAAATATAAAGCGCCGCCATCTTGCGCCATGCGCCCGCCCGGTGGGCGCGGCCATCCCAGACGTGCATTTGATGCCCCACCTGTTTGTCCGACAGAACCCGGCTCAGACGATGATTATTGTCCAGAAACGGGTCTGCATTGCCGATGGTGAAAACCATGTCGATCCGGCGCAGGCTGTCGAGCCGCCATGGGCAGGCAAGGCCCGGCAGGAAATGGCTCGGCATGTGGAAATAGACGTCGTCATCGTAATAGCCATCGAACAGGTCGCCGAAGGATTCCACCTTCATCGTCAGGTCATAACGGCCGGAAAAGGCGACGAGCTTGCGAAAAAGATGCGGATGGCGAAAGACGAGGCTGGCGGCCTGAAACGCGCCCAGACTGCAACCCTGCACGATCGTGTCACCATGCGGGTTTTTATCGGCCATCAGCGGCAGCACTTCGTTCAGAATATACTCTTCGAAAGCAGCATGGCGGCGAAGACGATCGGCAGGATGATGCCGGGCCGCATAGAAGGTCTCTCTGGCCAGCCCCTCTATGCAATAAAGCTGAAGGTGGCCCGCCTCGAGCTTGTCGGCCAGACTGCCGACAAGGCCGAGCTCCTCATATTCGAAGAAACGTCCGTCGCGGGTGGGAAACATCAGCACCTTGGCGCCAGAATGACCGAATATTAACAGCTCCATGTCGCGATGAAGCCTTTGACTATACCAGCGGAGATATTCGCGTTTCATGGCACCTTGAAAAACCGTCTGACCTTGTCCTTATGGACCGCATCTTGCGATGCGCTGTCAGGGTAATCGAAATGCCCGGCGTCGAGGATGAAGATTTCATTAAATTTTGATTGCGGCAGAGCATTGGCCACCGCGAACTGGCAGGGTGGCGCCACTGCCGGGTCGAAAAGCGCGGGCGCGACCAGCATCGGCACTTTTATGCGGGTGGCGGCAGAGGCGGCGTCGAACAGGCGCAGCGTCTCGAGCACATTGGCATGGGTCTTCTGGTAAGTCTGAACCGCATCCGCACTACCCACCGTTGGCAGCGTCAGCCAGAACGGCCGGTGTCCGAATGTCGGGACCACCAGGTGGCCACGATCCATGCGCTTGTCAAAGGGTAATGCCAGAGCACCGATGCCGCCGCCGAAACTGATGCCGCTATAACCCACCTGCCCCTCCAGCCAGGGATAGAGACTTATGAGCGTGGAAACGGCGACCCACAGATCATCGACGCAGCCGCCAATGATGTAGTCGTCTTTCCTGTCGATGTTATAGAGAACATGGAGGGCCGGATCGGATGAAATCGGTGGGCAGGCGCTTAGCGAAAGCCCGCGAAAACAGGGAAACAGCACGGCCGTTTCTTCCACCGGCACGTCGAAATCGGGCTGACCCCGCCCGCCATAACCGTGGCCGACAACGAGACCGCGACGCACCTGCCCTTCGCGCGGCAAAAGCAGCCACCCGCCGATGCGAAAACCGCCGGTGGAGGTGTAGGTCATGTCGAGGACATGCCAGCGGGGATCGTTGAGCCTGCTCTTGCGCAGCACCGGCCGGGGATCCGTGGCAAGCGCGCGGCGATAGCGCTTTTTCCAGAAATCATCGAAGCCCGGCGGTGCTTCGGGCGGGGCAATGGCCAGCAGCTGTTCGCGCTGCATGCCATAGGTCGGATCGAAATCAAAAGGATGGGACTTGGGAACGCTCATGCGATGCTTGTTTCGTGAAAAAACAGCGGGCACAAGCTTGATAATCGCGAAATAACGGTTTTTTACGGCTTTGGCGCCGGCAAGAGGGTCGAACCACCTTTTCAAAATGGTTCAACCATCGCCGTCACAATCCGATTTCATGCGCGAAAGGCGGATTTGCGCCGGCCCGCGAGACCGTGACAGCAGCAGCCTTCGCACCCAGCGCCAACGCCTTCCTGATCTGTTCTTCGCTCAGCGAGGCAACCTGTGGTTTGGTCAGAAGACCCTGCATTTTCAGCGAAGCGAGAATGCCGGCATCGAAAGTATCACCCGCGCCGACCGTATCGACCACCTCCACCCGTTCGGAGGCCACTTCCACCTTGAGATTGGCGCTATACCCCACGGCACCCTTGGCACCACGGGTGACAACGACGAGTTTCGCGCCGTGGTGCAGCCAATGGCGGGCAAGCGTATCCTCATCGCCTTCCAGTCCGAACCAGGCAAGGTCTTCATCCGAGAACTTGACGATATCCGACATGGCCGCCATGCGGCGGATGCGGGCCATATGGGACTCCTTTTCCTTGATGAAGCCGGGGCGGATATTCGGATCGAGCGAAATGACGCGGCTTTCATGCTCGCGTGCCATCAGCGCCTCATAGGTGCTGCCGCAGGGTTCGGGAATGAGGCTGATGGCGCCGAAATGCAGGGCTTCGCAATCGGCGCCAAGGGCCGGGAGCTCGGCCTCAGTGATCATCCGGCCCGCGGTGTTTTCATCGTAAAAAGCGTAGGTCGCATGGCCATCGACCAGCTTCACGAAGGCGATGGTGGTTGGCCGCGAAAGCGTGGCGCAATAGCTGAAATCCACCTTGCTGGCGCGCAGGGTTTCCCGCAGGATATCGCCCATCATGTCATCGGAAAGACCGGTGAAAAAGGCGGAAGGGACGCCGAGACGCCCCAGCGCAATTGCCGTGTTGAAGACCGCTCCACCTGCATAGGGGGCAAAACCCGCCTCGCCCAGCGTCGTCTGCCGGGGCAGCATGTCGATCAGGGCTTCACCACAACACAGGATCATTACGGTCCTCCTCAAAACAGCAAATCAAATGGACTTAAATCGATTTAGACGAAGATCGATCGGAAGGCCAGCCGCAAAACCGGGCTGGCCGCATCCGAAATTAAGATTGCGGCAATTCGCTGACGCCGCCGCGTTTTGCGGACCATGGCAGCGGATTGTCGAGGAAGGCTTCGACCTCCGAAAGGGTCTTTTCATCGAACAGTTTTTCAGCCCGTGCGACCGCCAGAACATCGCGCCAGGTCGTCAGGTAATGCAGCTTGACATTGCCATTGGCGAAGCGCGCTTCGGCCTCTTCGAAGATGCCGTAATAGAAGAGCGCGATGCCATGATCGACAATGCCGCCCGCCGCGCGGATGGCGTCGATGAAGGTGAACATCGATCCGCCGGCCGTCGTCAGGTCCTCGATGACCAGAACGCGCGCACCATCAGGCATATGGCCTTCAATCTGGGCGTTGCGGCCATGGCCTTTCGGCTTCTTGCGGCAATAGATCATCGGCAGGCCGAGGCGCTCGGCAAGGAAAGCCGCGAAGGGAATGCCCGCCGTTTCACCGCCTGCCACGCAGTCGAACTTCTCAAAACCGGCCTCCCGCATCACCGCCGCCGCCGCAAAATCCATCGCCGCCGAGCGGATGCGCGGGAAGGAAATGAGCTTGCGCATGTCGATATAGACCGGGCTCTTCATGCCCGAAGCGAAGGTGTAGGGGCTTTCCGAATTGAAGTGGACCGCCTTGATTTCCCACAACATCTTCGCAACCAGTTCCGCAACGACGGCGCGGTCGGTAAATGTGAAATGGTTCATAGGCGTTCTCCTTTTTCGGCCTTGGTTTATCGTTCCGAGAACCCTGACCGGTTTCCGGAAGCACAATGTCTTTGTTCAGCGTTGCGGGTATCCGCAGGCGGCGCCGGATAGCGAATGCCTGTGGACCATAACAAAACCGCCGGCAGTGCCGGCGGTCATTAAAAAATCAACTCACATCCCAATGAAGCGGGAACATCGGGTCGAATACCGTCACCGGCCCGGCGCCCGTTTCGATCTTGGCGGGAAAGGCCACGGCTTCCTCGCGCTTCACCAGCGTGATCGTTTCCTCGTTCGGCGCAAGACCGTACCAAGCCGGACCGTTGAGCGAGGCGAAGGCCTCCAGCTTGTCGAGAGCGTTTTCGTCCTCGAAAACATGCGCAAGGCAGCTCATGGTGTTGATGGAGGTGTAGATGCCGGCGCAGCCGCAGGCGCATTCCTTCAGCGGGTCCACATGCGGAGCGGAATCCGTGCCGAGGAAGAAACGCGCATCACCCGAGGTCGCCGCAGCCCGCAGCGCCAGCCGGTGCTCCTCACGCTTGGCGACGGGCAGGCAATAATAATGCGGCTTGATACCGCCGACCAGAATGGCGTTGCGATTGATGATGAGGTGATGGGTGGTGATGGAGCCGGCCAGATTGCCCTTGGACGACTTGATATAGTCGACGCCATCGCGGGTGGTGATGTGCTCCATCGTCACCTTCAATTCCGGCAGGCGCTGGCGCAGCGGCTCCAGAACCGTATCGATGAAGGCTTTCTCCCGATCGAAAATATCGACTTCGGGTGTTGTCACCTCGCCGTGCACACAGAGCGGCAGGCCGATCTTCGCCATGCGCTCCAGAACCGGCATCGCCTTGTTGAAATCACGCACACCGCCGTGGGAATTGGTCGTCGCACCCGCCGGGTAGAGCTTCACGGCGGTGATGAGGCCGCTCTTCTTGCCCTCTTCCACATCGTCGGCCTGCGTATCCTCGGTCAGATAGAGGGTCATCAGCGGCTCGAAACGATCACCCGCGGGGATTGCCTTGACGATGCGTTCGCGATAGGCGCGGGCATCGGCCGTGGTGACGACCGGCGGCACCAGGTTCGGCATGATGATGGCGCGGGCGAAATGGCGGCTCGTATCCCCGATCACCCCTTCCAGCATTGCCCCATCACGCAGATGCAGGTGCCAGTCATCAGGGCGGCGCAGGGTGAGCGACTTCATCGATTTACCTCGGAGCATGACGGAATTGGCGCCCGCTTAGCATCTTTTGCCGCCGGAAAACAGCCGCCAAAGACGATCCGGCGGCTGTAAATTTCATTTTTTTGAAGCAAGTCTCAGATGTTGCCCGCTTCCGGGCCCCAGACATCGGTCATGGCGAAACCGTCGGCCAGGGGGTCGAAGGGATCGAGACCGACCTGATGCAGCCCGAAGGTGAAGCCGCGCCCGGCAATGGTGGGAATGACAGCCGGACGGCCCGCCACCTCGGTGACGGCGGAAAGCCCGACATCGAATTCCGAACCGATGATCGAGCGGGACTTATATTCGTCTCCCACCTTCACCTTGCCGCGCGCATAAAGCGTGGCGAGATTGGCGGAATTGCCGGTGCCGCAGGGCGAGCGATCCGCCCGGCCCGGCCACATGGTGGTGCAGGTTCGGATGGAGCCATCCGCATCCACATCGCGGAACATCACATAGGCCACGCCTGATATTGCGGGAATTTCCGGATGAACGACGGTCATTTCGCGATTGACGCGGTCCTTCAGGATCATGCCGGCGGCGACCAGCTTTGCGGCATTGGCCTTGTCGATCGTGAGCCCGATCTGACGGACATCAACGAGCGCGTAAAAAATGCCGCCATAAGAAATATCCATCGTCACCCTGCCCCATTCGGGCGTGTCGATGCTGACATCCAGCTCATGCACAAAAGACGGAACCATGGTCAGCTTGACCTTTTCGCAGCGCCCGTCACGGCAGGTGGCCGTGGCCTTCACCAGACCGGCGGCCGTTTCCAGAATGATGACGGTTTCCGGCTCCTGCATTTCCACCATGCCGCTTTCCAGAAGCGCCGTGGTGGCGCAGATGGAATTCGAGCCGGAACTGGCATGAGCCTGATCCGGCTGGAGAATAACGAAGGCGGCATGCGCGTCCGGATGTTTCGGCGGCAGGAGAAGATTGACCGAGCCCATGGGCGTACCGCGTGGCTCCAGCGTCAGAAAACGACGCAGCGCCTCACCCTGCGGATCGGTGTTCATCCAGTGAAGCTGCTCGGCCACCGTGTTGCCGGGAATTTTCGGCGCGCCGCCGGTGACGACACGGCCGATTTCGCCTTCGCAATGGACATCGAGAAGCTGAAGGGTGCGTTTCCAACGCATGGGTCTTACTCCGGAAGTGGTTTATTGACCCGACCATACAGATAAAAATACAAGGTGTATACAAATCTGCGGGCGTGCGATGACAAAAACGCTCGACGTTTTCGCCCGATCCTCTGGCATCATGGTTTAGCGATTACGGCATTCCGCCCGGTTTCGATTGGCGGCGGCATCGCAGTTGACCCTCGACGACTGAAGCGTCTGGTCATCTACCACGGAACCGGCCGTATCGCCCACTGACCCGACGGTGTTTTCGACGGAACGTCCAAGCCGCTCCACCTGCCTGCCGTAATTCTCCCGCGTGCGCGGATCGAAGACCGCGATCGGCGCGCTGACCACAACGCTGGCCGCCGTCCCAACGGTTTGCGCAGCACCGATGCTGACCGCGCCAAGCGCTTCGCCCAGACCGACATCGGAATCCGTCACCGTCTGGCCCGCGATAAGACGGTCGCCGATCAGGCGGACGACCTCGGGGCTCTCGGCAAATTTTCCGTGGTTCAGGCGGTCGCCGGATTGCAGCTTGGTGAGATCGAGAACCGTGATGCCCGCCTTTTCCAGCTGGCTGCGATAGGGCTCGACGGATGGGTCGATCTGGCCGAGGCGATCGACATTGCCGGAAATGCGGCGCGACAGGCTGAGAGCACGGTCATCCTGCGAGACGAATAGGGTGAATTTCGGCGGTGTCTTGCCGAGGCTTGCGAATTGCCGGCTGAATACGTCCACATCCAGATCCGGCGCAGCCAGAATGACATTGCCGATCTTCGGATCGACACGGCCATTGCGGATGGCCATCTGGCGTAGTGCCTCCACCGCAAGCCAGGTGCCCATGGAATGTGCCATGACGGTGACTTCGCCGATGGACTTGTCCTTGGCGAGACGTGTCAGCATCTCCTCCAGCGCATCACGCGAATAGTTGGTGCTTTCCTTGTCGTAATTATAGTCGAAGATGCTCGCGCGCGACGGCCAGGTGAAGACGACGGGCACGACATCCGTGCCGGAATCATGGACGATCTGGGCAAAGCGATAAACGGATTCCTCGTAACGGTTGTTGAAACCATGCACGAAGACGAGGACGCGGCGGTCCTTCTGGATATGTCTGCTGATCCAGCTTCTGGTCTCCGCTTCGGAGCGAATGGGCTCCACCGCAACCGTGGTGAAATCCTTCAGCGGGTTCGGCGGCAACTTCTTCGGCCATTGCACCTGCCCGACCTTGCGATTGGCATTGGGCGGAATGGAAACCGTCACCGCATCCACCTTCAGACCCGTTCCACGCTCGCCGCCAAAAAGCACGGCGGCATTTTCCGATGGCGCACGGGTGGTGGCGACCAGAAGATTGACCGGCGTGGTTCCCGCCACGGTCTGCCCCGTCGGCGTCATGACCCCGATCGGGCGGCCCCCGCAGCCTGCGAGCAGGGCAACAATGGCGATCATGGCCACGAAGCGAATGGGCATCACGTTACTCTCCTACAACCCAGAGGCAGCCGGACAGCAGCCGGGGGGAGAGGATTTTCTACCGGAGGCGGAACTGCCGCGCCAGCAACCTGAGCACAAGAGCGGACAATTTCCACCCCGGTGTGTCCAAACGGACCCAATTACACGGCGGTTGAACCGGTGACGGCGCAGGCCTTGCGAAAGGCAGGTCTATTTCTGCAGCAGCATCGTGCCCCTTTCGCGCAAAGCCGCGTGCCAGGACAGCGCCTCTTCGATGAGATGCGGCGTGTGTCCGCCCCGCGCCACCGCCCGCTGGTAATAGTCCGTCAGCGCATCACGATAATCGGGGTGCACGCAGTTCGCGATGATGACCGCCGCGCGCTCGCGGGGTGCCAGGCCGCGCAGATCGGCGAGACCTGTTTCGGTGACGAGAATATCGACATCATGTTCGGTATGATCGACATGGCTGACCATGGGCACGACGCTGGAAATGGCGCCGCCCTTGGCGATCGATTTGGTGACGAAGATGGACATATAGGCGTTGCGGGCAAAATCCCCCGAGCCGCCGATGCCGTTCATCATGTGCGTTCCGCCGACATGGGTGGAATTGACGTTTCCGTAAATATCGAATTCCAGCGCCGTGTTGATGCCGATGATGCCGAGGCGGCGGATGACCTCAGGGTGATTGCTGACTTCCTGCGGGCGAAGGATCAGCCTGCTCTTGTACTCGGCCAATCTCGGCATCACCTGCGCATTCATGGCGGAAGACAGCGTGATCGACGAGCCCGAAGCGAAGGTCAGCTTGCCCGCGTCAAACAGTTCGAACGTCGAATCCTGCAAGACCTCCGAGTACATTTTGAGATCGTGAAACGGCGTATCGATGAAACCATGCATCACTGCATTGGCGATGGTGCCGATGCCGGCCTGAAGCGGCTGGAGTTCGTGGGTCATGCGGCCGTGGCGCACCTCGTTCAGCAGGAACTCGGTAAGGTGGCCGGCAATCGCCTTCGTCTCGTCATCCGGCGGCAGCACCGTCGAAAAACTGTCGCTCTTGTCGCTCAGAACGATGGCGGCGATCTTTTCCGGCGGCACCGGAATGAAGGGCAGGCCGACACGGCTATCCGTCGCCACCACCGGAATGGGCATACGGGTCGGGCGCTTGGCAGGAATGAAGATATCGTGCAGCCCTTCCAGCACCTCGGGCTGCGACAGGTTGATTTCGACGATGACCTTGTCGGCCAGAATAGCGAAGCTTGCGGAATTACCGACAGAGGTGGTGGGCACGATGCCGCCCTCCGCCGTGATCGCCACCGCCTCGACAATGGCGATATCGACGCCGTGGATCTGGCCGCCGCGCAATTGCTCGACCGTCTCGGACAGATGCTGATCGATGAACATCACCCTGCCGTCATTGATTGCCTTGCGTAAAGCCGGATCTGACTGGAACGGCATGCGGCGTGCCAGCATGCCGGCCTCGACCATGGTCTTGTCGAGATCGTTGCCGAGGGAGGCGCCGGTCATCAGGGTGATTTTCATGGGGTTCGTCCTGGCGCGCTCGGCCAGCGCCAGCGGCACGGCTTTGGCTTCACCGGCGCGTGTAAAACCGCTCATGCCCACGGTCATGCCATCCTGAATGAGACTGGCGGCCTCTTCCGCGCTGACAATCCTGTTCAAGAGGGACGCGTTGCGGATACGCTTTTCAAGCATGCACTTCTCCATGATCTGTCATCGCGATGGCACGGCATTCGGCTGGCCACCTCTTGGGCGACTATGGCGTGCAGTTTCACCGATGAAACTGACATAGATCAAGGGCGGGAACGGAACCATGGCTTTCGCGCCTCAAATCCCGTTCAACAAATCGCAAGTGACGCATCGGCGCGACAGGCTGAGAGGTTCTTCAGACCATCGCGACCTCCTTATCGCACAAGACTTCCGCCAAGCCTCTCCGTCGCCGGCAAGTGAGGAGGCGGAAGGCGCCTCATCGCGGCCCAAAGAATCATCCTGGGTCAGGGGCCTTCGCAGACCGGTGCCTGACCCAGAACAGCCTGCCCAACTTCCGTATCATAGGCACGCAGGCCGAATGCACCGAGACTTATGACCCGGTAACAGGGATTACCGCCCGTCCAAAGCGGATCAACGACATCGATATCAGTTATGAAACGATGGGCGCAGGCTTGCCCTGAACTATAGGCAATGCCTTCCGCTGTCGTGCCTGCCATCGGCACATGGATATGGCCGAAAATGATATGGCGTATGCCGGCCGGGTGGGCAGCGAGACGGCGCATGACAGCGCCGTCATCATGCATGCCGATATGTTCGAAATGCCGGATGCCGCAATCCATCGGCGGGTGATGAATGAACACCGTCACCGGAAGATCGCCCGCGCTTTCCAGCGCATTCTCCAGCCATGCCAGACGATCCGCACCGTAGATACCGCCGATCACATCGGCTTCGTGGCTGTCGAGAAACAGCAGCCGGCCGAAATCCGTATCGATGCAGGACTGGATATAGCCGTTGTCATCGCAGGGCTGCTCCGGGAAGGCTGCAACAAATTCCGGACGGCGGTCGTGATTGCCGAGCATCAGCCGCACGGGCATGGCGACCGGCGCGAGGATATCGCGCAGCAGCTCATAGGCTTCCGGCTCGCCGTAGTTGCAAAGATCGCCCGTCATGACAAGAAGATCGGCGTCGGCATGTTTTTCGACAATATCGGCCACTGCCGCGCGCAGCTGCTTTTCCGGGTCGACGCCGTTTATCGCGATGCCGGGCGGCAGAAGATGGGTGTCGGTGATCTGGATGATCTTCATAATCGGTCCCTCTGCGCAAAATGGCTGCGGGAACGGATTTCCCCGCAGCCTCTTTCATGGCTCTGCTTATTTCAGCAGGGCGTTGGTCTGCTCGACGATCTGCTTCAGACCGGCTTCAGGCGTAACTTCACCGCGCATGACGGTGCCGATGATGTCGCGCTGGGTGCGCCAGATGCGGACGGAATCGCCGCCCGGATAACCGGCCCAGGGCAGAGAACGATCGGCCTGAAGCGAAGCGGTCTTCACATTCGGGTTCTCGACATAATAAGGAGCGAGGAAGTCCGGGCCGGTTGCCAGCTTGTTGGTCGGCAGATAGCCGGTGATGCGAACGATGGTGTTCTGCGCTTCCGGACCGGTGATCCACTTCAGGTATTTCCAGGCAGCATCCTGCTTGGCCTTTTCCTGCGTCAGGATGACGGCGGAGTTGCCGCCGGTCGGCACGCCGCCCTTTTCCTTGTTGTCGAGCGGGAAGGTCGCCGTCTTCAGCTTGAAGCGGTCGCCGACCAGACCCTGAATCGTCTGAACGTGAGCAGGCGTCGAGAAGATGAAGCCGGTGAGGCCCGCGCCGAACTGCTGGCGCGACTGATCCCAGTCGAGCAGGTTCTGGCCACCTTCGGTGACGAACTGGCGGGTCATCTTCAGGGCGTTGAGGCCGATCTCGTTATCGAAGGCAACGGTCTTGGTCTTGTCGTCGACGAGCTTGCCGCCCTGTTCAAAGACCAGCGCCTGCCACAACCAGTCATCCGGCCAGCCGTTGATATCGTAGCTCATGCCGGCGAATTTCGGGTCGAGGGCCTTGATCTTCTTGGCGAGAGCGATGAGCTCCGGGAAAGTCGTCGGCATCTTGTCCGGGTCGCCGCCAGCCTTGGTGACGAGGTCGGAGTTGACGTAGATGATCGGCGAGGACGCATTGACCGGCAGGCCGTACTGCTTGCCGTCGATCTGGCCGAGTGCCGCCATCTTCGGGCTGTAGTTCTTGTCGAGGAAGGCCTGACCGCCTTCAGCCTGAATGAACGGGCCGAGATCGGTGATCTGGTTGCGCGGTGCGAGTGTGTGAACCAGTTCCGCCGTCAGGTTGTAACCCGAGAAATAAACATCGGGCAGATTGCCAGTGACGGCAGAGCGCAGAACCTGCTGCTGGCCTTCATTGTAACCGGCAGCCGGAGCGAGGAAGTTGATCTTCACGTCAGGGTTTTTCTTCATGAATTCATCGGCCAGCGGCTGATGGAATTTCGTGAAGCCCGGCAGGTTGTAAAGAACGTTGAGTGTGATTTCATTGGCCAGAACCGGCTGTGCGAGGCCAGCAAAAGCCATGCCAAGAGCCAGACCGCCCACCACGGCGCGTCGGTTGAGTTTCATGTCAGTCTCCAGAAAGGTTGGGAGGAGGAAGTCTGAACGGCATCACTTGACGCCGGTCATGGTAATACCGGCGATGAAGTGCCGCCGTGCGAGGAGGAAGCACAGCACCATCGGCGCGGTAATCAGTGTGGCGCCCGCCATCAGCGCACCGTAATTCGCGCCGGATTCGACATCGGCGAAAAGCATCATGCCAAGCGGCGGCGGGGCGAGATTGGTGTCGGAGATGACGATCATCGGCCAGTAGAGATCGTTCCAGTGGGCAACCAGCGAGAAGATCGAGAAAGCCGCAAGCGACGGCAGCGAACCGCGAAGCACCAGCCCCCAGCAGATTTCCATTTCCGAAAAACCGTCCATGCGGGCGGCTTCGATGATTTCATCGGGGTAGCTGCGGAAGGACTGGTTGAACAGGAAGATGGCGAAAACCGAAAGGAAGAACGGCATCATCATCGCGAAGTAGGTGTTTAAAAGCTGCGTCTTGGCCAGCCCGACAAAGAGCGGCAGCGCCAACGCCTGAATGGGCACGCAGAGCGCCGCGATGACGAGGCCCAGCAGCAGCTTGCGGCCCGGAAACCGGAGTTTCGCCAAAGCATAGGCGGCCGGAACCGAGGTGAGGATCTGCACGACGAGAATGCCGACACAGACGATGACGCCGTTCAGCATGAAACGGCCCATCGGCACCTGTCCCGCCGCCCGGGCGTAATTGTCGGCCGCGTCGAATTTCTGCGGGATGGGCCAGAGCGAGACGTCGAATATTTCCGCCGGCGAGCGGATCGACGTCAGGGCCATCCAATAGAATGGCAGGAGCATCACGAAAGCGCCAAGAGCAAGAACGAGATGCGGGAGATATTTGCGGAATACGGCCATCAGTAATGCACCTTCCGGTCCATGTGCAGCGTCTGGCCAATCGACAGGATCAGCACGATCACGAGGAAAATAATAGTCAGTGCGGCGGCATAACCGGTGTTGGAATATTCGAAACCTTCAAGATAAAGATCGAACAGCAGGGTTTCCGAACCGAAGCGGCCCTTGGTCAGCACGGCGACCGTTTCGAACACCTTGAAGGCCGAGATGGAGGTGGTGACCACCACGAACATGGTCGTCGGCCCGAGCATCGGCCATGTCACAGTCAGGAACCGGTCGACCGGGTTCTTGGCGCCATCCAGCCGCGCCGCCTCATGCAGATCCTTCGAAATGGCGGTGAGGCCGGCGAGGAAGAGCACCATGTTGAAGCCCAGAACCTGCCAGATGCCGATCAGCGCCATGGTGGGAATGAGGAGAACGGGGTTGGAGAGAAAGGCGACAGGCTCGAAACCCAGCCATTTGATCGCCGCGTTCACAGGGCCGAGCGAAGGGTGCAACAGGAACTGCCACACCGTCGCCATGGCGACGAGGGTTGCGGTGACGGGAAGAAAATAGGCCACTTCCCAGAAGGCGCGGCTGCGCTTGCGGTTATAGACCAGCAGAGCGACCCCAAGCGCGAGAAACACGCCAAAGGGAATGACGATGATCGCATAGATGGCGGTGTTCGCCAGTGCGCGCAGGAAAACCGGATCCTGAAACGCCTTCACGAAATTGCCGAGGCCAATGAAGCGGGTGGAAAGTGCCCCAAGCTGGTAATCCGTGACGGAAAAACCGGCGAGAACCAGCATCGGAACGATATAAATGGCCAAAAGCAGCAGGCTTGCGGGCGCTGCGAACATCAGGCCACGCCACATCATCCGCCGGTCCGCCTTCGACAGGCGCGGACGGGACCTGGCACGCAGGGGCGTGGAAATATCGACAGCCGTCATGCCGGCACCCGTTCACGCACCGTCACCTTGCGGCGCAGGCCATCGGCCGCGAAAAGATGCGCGCGATCCGGCGCAAAGCCCAGATTCATCATGCCATTTGCATCGGCGCCCAGCGCCTCACCCGCGCCCTGGCGAAGGGTGATGGCGACTGTCTCGTCGCTGAGCAGGCGGCAGCTCACGAAACGGTCGGCACCGTGGGTTTCACTACGCACCACGCGGACAGTGAAACCTTCCTCGCCCGGATGCAGATCCTCGGCACGAAGGCCGAGTGTCGCCGGGCCGGCATCACGACCCGCGCCCTCTATGCCAAGATCGCGTCCAAAGGCCGTGACCCTGCCCTGCGCATCGATTTCGACCGGCAGCAGGTTGATCGATGGCGTGCCGATAAAACGCGCGACCGTCAGTGTCGCGGGCTTGCGGTAAAGCTCGTCTGGTGTGCCGAGCTGTTCGATGCGGCCTTCCGACATCAGCGCAATGCGATCGGACATGGTCATGGCTTCGATCTGGTCATGGGTGACATAGATGAAGGTCGCGCCGAGCCGGCGGTGCAGGCCCGCCAGTTCCTCGCGCATATGGGCGCGGAGCTTGGCGTCGAGGTTGGAAAGCGGCTCATCCATCAGGAAGGCGGCGGGCGAGCGCACCAGCGCCCGGGCAAGCGCCACACGCTGGCGCTGACCACCGGAAAGCTGCGCCGGCCTGCGATCCAGCAGATGCGCGATCTGCAGCGTCTCGGCCGCCTGTTCAACGGCGGCATCAATCTGCTTCAATGTTTCCGCGGGCGCTGCAAAACGCCCGATCAACGGCAGGCGGGCAGCGAAAGGCAGGCGCCGCATTCTGAGCGGCGTTGCAATATTCTGGCGCACGCTCATATGCGGATAAAGCGCATAGGACTGAAACACCATCGCCAGATTGCGATCGCTCGGATCGATCTCCGTCACATCCTGCCCGCCGATCGAAACCGAACCGCGATCCGGCGATTCCAGCCCGGCAATGATGCGCAGCAGCGTGGACTTGCCGCAGCCCGACATGCCGACGAGGGAGAGGAATTCGCCCGGACGAATGGAAAGATCGATCTCTTTCAGAACATCGTCAGCCCCGAAGCCTTTGCCGATGCCTGAAAGTTCAAGTGATTGTGGCGTCATTCTGCGCTCCTTTTCTGGAGCGCATATGCTTATATTGTATGACAATATGACGAAGGTTTGCGGAAACTTCGGTGACATCGAAAAGCCCGGCAACACCGGCCGATCGCGAGGCCCTGCGGCACAGGCATTCTCAAAAACCCAGCAATATTGAGGGGGCTCGTTTCCAGACGCCGCAAGCCCGCTCATCCCGGAAGGAACCTGCCGGTTTGTGCGGGCCGTTTCAGACCGCAGCGAGAATCACATGCGCCTGAATTTTGGCGGAAACCGCACCGCTTCCATGCCGCGCTTCAATCGCGGCGGCGGCACAGTCAGTCGCGGCATCGAGCTTCTCCGGCGCCCTGGCCTCTATTTCGGTTCGAAGCACAGTTCCCTGACAATAGGCCAAGGCGGCGAAACGCGGCGAAGGCGCGCGGCTTTGCGCCACCACCGTCTCGATCGTCACGCGGGAAAAACCGGCATTCTCCAGCTCACGGCGTATCAATGCCGTATCATGATAACCATGCGGTGTCCGGGCCATGAAGCGCGGCGGATCCTCGGGAAAAAGGCCGGCAAGGGCCTTCGTCACATCATCCGCGAAGTGATTTTCCTCGATGCGATCCCAGACGTTGAATAAATAATGCCCGCCGGGCTTCAGCATCCGCCTGGCCTCGCGATAGGCGGATGGGCGATCATTAAAAAACATCGCGCCGAACTGGCAGAAAACAAGATCAAAGCCAGCGTTTCCAAAAGGCAGGATCTGGGCATCTGCCTGCTGCCATTTTATGCGATGGTCGGGCGCCTGCTGCGCCGCTGCAAAATCAAGCATCGGCTGATTGAGGTCGGTCACCACATAATTTGCCGCAGGCAATAATCTTGGAGCCAGTTCCCGCGTGACAGCCCCGGTGCCCGCGGCAACCTCCAGAACATCAACCGGCATCAAGGCCGCCGCCCGCCGCGCCAGATCGGCGGCGAACGGCGCAAAGATCAACGGCACCATATAGCGGTCGTAATTTTCCGGAATCGAACCCGCAAACACCTTGTCCGCTTCCAACATGGCTTTCACTCCGCGCCATCTGATGAGCGGAGGATTTTAGCATATATCCGGAAGGTTCGGAATTCGCTGAGTCTTGCTGGGTTTTGGCGCCAATGCAGACGGATCGGCAATTGGAGACATCAACCGGCGCATATGGCAGCCAGCAGTGCGTTCCAGCGTATCTTTTCAAAGGGAAGAAAAATGGCGCACCCGAAGAGATTCGAACTCCTGACCCCCAGATTCGTAGTCTGGTGCTCTATCCAGCTGAGCTACGGGTGCGTGCCGTTCCGGTCGTTTCCGGTGGCGTGGCGATCCTCTAAAACGTCCTCATTCCGAATGCAAGCGATTTCGTTTCGAAATTGTCATTTTTCCGCAGCAATTCGCGTATCGCATTGATTATATTGCAAATTCCATGCGGACCATTTTCCGCGAGCCTGATGGGGGCTCGATTCCGCCGAAGATGATGACGTCCCGAACCTGCTGCCGGGCGGGTTCTTCAGGCGGTTCTGGCTGCCTGTACGGAAGCGGCCCGGTCAGCGATTTCGATACGGAACTGCGTGCCGGGACCGGGTTTTTCGACAAGCGCGATCGTACCGCCATGAGCAAGCACGAGTTCGCGGGCAATGACGAGGCCAAGACCCGTGCCGCCGGAGCGGGCCGATCCCCTGAAAGCGGAAAACAGGTTTTCCTTGGCCTTGCGCGGCATTCCCGGCCCATTGTCGTCGATGACGATGCTGACGACGCTGCCCGCCCTCTGGGCCGAAATGGAAAGGTGTCGCGGCGCGGCATTCGCCGCATCGGATTGAAGGGCCTGAACCGCGTTGCGACAGAGATTGTGGATGACCCGGAAAAGCTGTTCGGAATCCGCATCCACCGTGAGATCGGGCGCAACGCTGTCCTGGAACTCGATGCCGCCGTCTGGATCGAGCGCCAGAATATCGCGCACATCCCGCACCAGAAGGCTCAACGGCACCATCTTGCGTTTCGGCGCACCCTCCGTTGCCTGGCCATAGGCCAGAACCTCACCGGTATAGGCCACGGCGCGGTCGATGGTGCGCAGCAGTTTCGGCGCGAAACTTCTCACCATCGGATCCTTGGCATCCACCAGACGGTCCGACATGAGCTGCGCGGAGGACAGGATGTTGCGCATGTCATGGTTGATCTTCGAGACCGCAAGGCCGAGATCCACGAGATTCTTCTGCTGGCGCAGGGTTTTTTGCAGTTCGGTCTGCATGTCGGCGAGGTGGCGGCCCGCAACGGACAGTTCGTCGGTCCCTTCCTCGGGCACGAAAATCCGCTCGGGATTACCCGGATCCTCCGAGAAATTCTGCATGCCGAGCGTCAACCGGCGTATGGGCCGGATCATGATGCGGTTGATGGAGACGAAGATCAGGCCCGCGGTGATTAGCGACAGGACGATGGAGATCAGGAAAACGTTGCGGGCGTAAGCAAGCATCGCCGCCCGCAGCTTGTTTTCACCGAGCACCAACTCGATGATCGTGTCGCTGTCGCCGACGACATCAAAAACGCGGATGACGCGGTTGCCGCCGAACAGCAGGGTGGAAAAGGCGTCCCGCACAGCCGCCACCTGCGAAACATCGGAAAGATCATATTGCTCGTCAACGCCGGGCGGCGTCTCCGCCACGGCGAGCAGCCGCGAGGTACCGTCCTTGCGCAGCGCGATAAGCTTCGCCCCGGTTGCCATCAGCGTGTCGTTCTGCACGCTTCGCGGCAGTTCGGCCTGCAGGCCATCGATGACGGCACCGGCGGCAGCGGCCGTATTCAGACGATCACGCAGCCATGAAAGACGCATATTGGCGACGGAAGGCACGAAAATCAGCACTTCCGCGATCATCACGAAAATGACCGTGAGCAGCAGCAGCCGTCCTGAAAGACCGGCGGTCAATCCCGGCATGCAATGCACCGGATCGTCTTGCGTGCGGTCCAAGCTGTCTACGCCTTTAGAAAACACCGGGCCATGATCCTGTATGCGTGCCGCCGCTTGCGTGGAACGGCTCGGTTTATATGCAGCGACGATAATAGGACCTAATGGATATTTTTCCAATGCGCTGCAAAACAAAGGTTTTCATCGCCGGAAAAACAAACGCCGCCCGGCAGGGGCGGCGTTTGAGCCTGTTTGAAGCGAAACCGCAGGTGGCCTAGAACTCCTGCCAGTCGCCATGCGCGGGCGCTGCCGCAGGCTGGGCATTGAGCGCGCGGCTGACGCTGTTCATCAATTTGCGGGCCGGGGATGCCACCGCCGGCGTCCTGCCGGAGACAGCCACCGGTCCGGCGGAGACCGTCATCGGCCTCGGGGGCTGCTCGCTGCGATGGCTGCGCTGCGTATTCTCGGCGCCGACGTTGAAGCGCGCCACCAGCGTCACGAGATGGTCCGCCTCGCTGCTCAGCTTGTGGGTTGCAGCCGAGGTCTCCTCCACCATGGCGGCGTTGCGCTGCGTTACCTGATCCATCTGGTTGATGGCGGTATTCACCTCGTGCAGTCCGGTGGACTGTTCCCTGGCAGCCGTCGCGATCGAATGGATGTGCTCGTTGATTGCGAGAACGCGGGTCTCGATCTCGTTCAGCGCGCCACCGGTTCTCTGCACCAGCGACACGCCACGCCCGACCTCTTCGCCGGATTTGGTAATCAGCGCCTTGATGTCTTTGGCGGCCGTCGCGGACCGTTGCGCAAGTTCCCGCACTTCCTGTGCGACGACGGCAAAGCCCTTACCGGCTTCGCCGGCGCGCGCCGCTTCCACGCCGGCATTCAGCGCCAGCAGGTTCGTCTGGAAGGCAATTTCATCGATGACGTTGATGATCTGGCTGATCTCGCGAGAGGCGTGCTCGATGCGATCCATGGCGGAAACGGCATCGCGCACGACATTGGCGGATTCTTCCGTCTTCTGCTTCGTTTCGGCGACCATGGCGCTGGCTTCCTGCGCGCGATCGGTCGAATTGCGAACGACGGCGGTGATCTCATCCAGAGCCGCGGAGGTTTCCTCCAGTGCCGCAGCCTGCTGTTCCGTCCGCTTCGACAGGTCGTCGGCCGCCGAGCGCAGTTCGTTCGCGTTGCCGCTGATGCCTTCCGTGCTGCCGCGCACTTCGCGCATCGTCTCGCGCAGCTTGGTCAGCGTCTGGTTGACGTTCTCCTGAAGTTCGGCGAACACACCGCGGAACTCGCCATCCATCCGCTCCGTCAGATCGCCCCGCGCCAGACCTCCGATGACACGGTTGGTCTCGGAAACACCGTTGTGTACCCCGGTGAGGAGCGAATTGATCGTCGCGGCGAAACGGTTGAGGTTCTCTTCGCCATAATCCTTGTTGATGCGGCGGCTGAAATCGCCCTGGGCCGCGGCGTCGACGACGACGGCCATGCCGGCCTGCAGATCGTCGCTCTTGGCGCGCATGGCGGCTTCCTGCGCATTCATGCGGCGCACTTCGCTGCCGTTTTTCTTGAAGACCTCGACGGCCGCAGCCATTTCGCCGATTTCGTCGTTGCGGCCGAGATAGGGGACGTCCGCGTCCAGATTTCCATCGGCCACGGCATTCATCACCTGCGAAACCCTGCGGATGGGTGCGCTGAGTTGCCGCGTACCAATATAGAGGCCGAACGCGGCTCCCGCGCCGACGCCGGCAACCGTTACCGCGACGATCGCCCAGAATATGGTGGTGCTGAAAGAATCGACTCCCGCCTTTACGACTTCCAGTTCGGCAAGATCGTTTTTCACGACACTGTCGATCTCCGCCTGATAGGCCTTGCGATTGGCGCGGTTCGCCTCGTTATTGCCCTGCTGGCTGGCCGCCTGCGGCCCGTTTTCCTTCCCCAGCCGGACAGTCTCCAGACGGAAGGTCCGGAATTCCTTGGACCGGCTGACAAGCTTGTCGAAACTCGCCTGCTGTTCCGCCGGCACGAGCGGCGCCCAGCTGGCAATCAGCTTTTCCATGGCGTCGAGGTTTTTGACCATGCCGTCGGCAAAGGGGGTAGCCGCAGCCACATCGGCCGCCGCATAAACGCCACGCGCCTCCATGACGACTGCCGTTACCAGTCGATTGAGCGCCTCGCCCTTGTATGCCCTTTCGGCGGCTTCCTCGAAGTGATGCGACCGAACCCAGAATTCGTTGATCGCATAGATGGACAGCCCGCCAATGGTGCAGGCCACAAGGCTCATCAGCCCGACAAGTAGATTGATACGACCACGAATTCTCAACTTCGTTCCCCCAACAAAAACCAGCGCCAAGATGAAAATGGGAAGCTGGCATAACTTTTCGCGTCACAAGATTTATCAATGCCGCGTTAAGAAAGAATTTCAGATTTTATCGATTGCGCGCCGGAATCGGCCTCTATTGGCAGTCGGCGAAGGAGATGGCGGTGCGTTTTCCGCAAAAGGTGAAGCGCGAAAACCCCTTCGGCAATTGACTTTGCTCGGCCTATGCCCTTATAAGCCGCGCACGCTCGGCCATTGAAAGCTCGCCCAGGCGGGGTTAGCCGTGCAAAAAACGAAACGCTCTTGCAAATTATTGCAAATTCAAGAAGGGCCGCACACCGCGGTATTAAATAAATGTCGAAGCGTACTTACCAACCGTCCAAGCTTGTCCGCAAGCGTCGCCATGGCTTCCGCGCCCGTATGGCTACCGCTGGCGGCCGCAAGGTTCTCGCAGCCCGCCGTGCGCGCGGCCGCGCTCGTCTTTCGGCTTAATTGCCGTCTCTGTGACCCGGTGAAAGTCGCGGGCACATGAGCAAGACAGGAAAACTGCCCGGCCGGCTTAAAAACCGGTCGGATTTCCTTGCCGTTCAGGCAGGAGAAAAACGGCGGGGAAGCACCTTTCTTCTGGAAGTGCTTGACCGGAGAGCCCCGGAAACCGAACCTCGCGTCGGTTTTACCGTAACGAAAAGACAAGGCAACGCGGTCGAGCGAAATCGCATGCGCCGCCGTCTCAAGGAAGCCGTCAGGCTTTCTGCCGGGGTCGCAATGAAGCCCGGTCATGACTATGTGATTGTCGCCCGCAGGGACGTGCTCGATACGGCCTTCCCGAAACTTCAGTCTCTCCTTAACGAGCGGATTGAAGGGACGGCGAAACCGAAACGGTCCCAGGAGACCCGCTCCAGGAAAGAATGATGGAAAAGAACCGTAATTACTTCATCGCGATAGCCCTTTCGGTTGTCATCGTCCTCGCCTGGCAATTCCTTTACATGAATCCGCGTATCGAGCAGCAGCGCCGCGCCGAAGAGGCCCGCCAGGCGCAGCAGCAGCAGACGACGCAGCAACAGCAGCCGGCGCCGGGCGCCGCTCCAGGTGCTGCCGTTGAAGGCGCACCGCCCGCCTCCTCACCGCAGACTGCCGCCACGGCGACCCGCGAGGAGTCGATTGCAAGAACCCAGCGCGTGGCCATCGAGACCAACGCCATCGCCGGCTCGATCAACCTCACCGGCGCCCGCTTCGATGACATCCGGCTCAAGGATTACCATGAGACCGTCGATGACTCGAGCCCGATCATCACGCTGTTCTCGCCCTCCGACACCAAGGACGGCTACTTCACCGAACTCGGTTACGTTGCAGCACAGGAAGTCGGCGGTGTTCCCGGCCCGACCACCGTCTGGACGCTGGCAAGCGGCGACAAGCTGACGGAAACCACCCCGGTCACCCTCACCTATACCAATTCCAAGGGCGTGATTTTCTCCCGTACGGTTTCGATCGACGAGCATTACATGATCTCGGTCGCCGACAAGGTAGAGAACCCCGGCCAGGCGGCGATCTCCTTCGCCACCTATGGCCGTGTAACGCGCAACAACAAGCCTGCAGTTCCCCCCGTCTTCGTCATCCATGAAGGCTTCCTCGGCGTTTCGGGCAAAGACGGCAGCCTGACGGAAGAAAAGTACAAGGACGTCGAAGAAGCACCGGTCACGGTTGCCAAGGCGACCGGCGGCTGGCTCGGCATCACCGACAAATATTGGGCCGCGGCCATCGTTCCGCCCCAGACGACGCCGTTCGAAACCCGCTATTCGCACATCACCGGCAATCAGCCGAGCTATCAGGCCGATTTCAAGAGCGACCCGATGACGGTCGAGCCCGGCCAGTCGATCGAGCTGAAGAGCCTCGTCTTCGCCGGCGCCAAGGAAGTGCCGCTGGTTGACCGCTATGAAAAAGAATACTCCATTCCGAAGTTCGACCTTCTGATCGACTGGGGCTGGTTCTACTTCATCACCAAGCCGATGTTCAAACTGATGGATTTCTTCTTCCGTTATTTTGGCAATTTCGGCGTGGCGATCCTGCTCACCACCATCGTCGTCAAGGCGCTCTTCTTCCCGCTCGCCAGCAAGCAATATGCGTCCATGGCGAACATGAAGCGCGTGCAGCCGAAGATGGAAGAGCTGAAAGCCAAGCATGGCGATGACCGCATGGCCATGCAGCAGGCGATGATGCAGCTCTACAAGGAAGAGAAGATCAACCCGGTTGCCGGCTGCTGGCCGATGCTTCTGCAGATCCCGGTCTTCTTCGCGCTCTACAAGGTCATCTACGTCACCATCGAAATGCGGCACGCGCCGTTCTTCGGCTGGATTCACGACCTGTCCGCGCCGGATCCGACGTCGCTGTTCAATCTCTTCGGCCTTCTGCCCTATGATGTGCCGCACTTCCTGATGATCGGCGTCTGGCCGCTGGTCATGGGCATCACCATGTTCCTGCAGATGCGCATGAACCCGACGCCGCCCGATCCGACGCAGGCGATGATCTTCAACTGGATGCCGCTGATCTTCACATTCATGCTGGCCTCCTTCCCGGCCGGTCTGGTCATCTACTGGGCATGGAACAACACGCTCTCCATCACCCAGCAGGCCGTCATCATGAAGCGCCAGGGCGCCAAGATCGAGCTGTTCGATAACATCAAGGGGCTGTTCAAGCGAAAGCCGGTGCAATCGAAATGACCGAGACCGGCACGGCAACCGAAAAGCCCCTGTTCGGGCGACCCTGGATTTTCATTCGCGGCGTTCCCGCAATGAAATTCCTGCCGCCCGAAGGCCCGCCGGAGATTGCCTTCGCCGGCCGTTCGAATGTCGGCAAGTCCTCGCTCATCAATGCGCTGGTGGGCCACAAGGGGCTTGCCCGCACCTCCAACACGCCCGGACGCACGCAGGAACTCAACTATTTCGTTCCGGATGGTTATTCCGGCGAAGCGGGCGATCTGCCGCCGATGGCGCTGGTCGACATGCCCGGTTACGGTTATGCGCAGGCCCCCAAGGATCAGGTCGATGCCTGGACGAAGCTCGTCTTCGATTATCTGCGCGGTCGTGCGACGCTGAAGCGCGTTTACGTGCTGATCGATTCCCGCCACGGCGTGAAAAAGAATGACGAGGAGGTTCTGACCCTGCTCGACAAGGCGGCCGTTTCCTACCAGATCGTGCTGACGAAGACGGACAAGATCAAGGATGCCGGTGTTCCGCGGCTGATCGGCGAAACGCTGGAGAAAATCCGCAAGCGTCCTGCCGCCTATCCGGAAGTTCTCGCCACATCCTCGGAAAAATCATTCGGGCTGGATAGCCTGCGGGCCGAGATCGTCAGAACGATCTCTCTCTGAAAGGCGCGCCTCTCAGGCGATGGTGAAAAGCAGAACGGCGGTCCAGAGCATCGCCGTCAACGCCAGAAGGCGCCAGAAGCGCACCGAATGCCAGACCTCCGAAAGCATGGCAGCGAGCATGCTGCCACCCCGCAGCGGCTGGCTCCTGAATGGCAGGCCGGAGCGGCTCGGGTCCCGTTCCAGCAGCGCGGCAACGGTTGCGTTTTCGCGATATTCGGTTTCCGCCAGATTGTCCCGCCAGCGCCTGACCATGGCAGCGAACTGGCGGTCGCGTTTGACGCGCTTGGCAAGCTCCGCCATGTTTTCCGGCGGCAGGGCACCCAGCACATATTCGCCCGCAAGGACTTCATCCCGCAAACCGCTTTGCTTGTCTCGATCGGGTGCCGTCATATGGTCTCTCGCTCCTCGGTCGTTCAGGTCAGCATCGCTTCCGCGGCGCGCGACATCCCATATCGCCCTGAATTAACCCCTCCCCTTTCCCCTGCAAGGCTGGTCCCATTGGGCCTTTATGTCAATCACATTACAGGGCCGGGACCGTCAAAAAAAAGAAATTTGACCGCTGCCGACACAATAAGGCCAGGAGGTTATTTCATCCGTCAAAGACTTGCTTTAGAGCGGTGACAGGCTCTCAACAGCCGCAACCACAGACCGAGGTTTTTAGATGACTGCTTCCGAAAGCGAAACTCAGGCGCGGCTGCTCGCACAAGCTCTGCCCTTCATGCAGAAATACGAGAACAAGACCATCGTGGTGAAATATGGCGGTCACGCCATGGGAGATACCACGCTCGGCAAGGCTTTCGCGGAAGACATCGCCCTGTTGAAGCAATCGGGCATTAACCCCATCGTCGTGCATGGCGGCGGCCCGCAGATCGGCGCGATGCTGACGAAGATGGGCATCGAATCGAAATTCGAGGGCGGCCTGCGCGTTACCGACGCCAAGACGGTCGAGATTGTCGAAATGGTTCTGGCAGGCTCCATCAACAAGGAAATCGTCGCCCTCATCAACCAGACGGGTGAATGGGCCATCGGCCTGTGCGGCAAGGACGGTAACATGGTCTTTGCCGAAAAGGCGAAAAAGACCGTCATCGATCCCGACAGCAATATCGAACGTGTACTCGATCTCGGCTTCGTCGGCGAAGTCACCGAAGTCGACCGCACCTTGCTCGACCTGCTCGCCAAGTCGGAAATGATCCCGGTCATCGCCCCGGTCGCTCCCGGTCGCGACGGTGCCACCTACAATATCAACGCCGATACCTTCGCCGGCGCGATTGCGGGTGCGCTTCACGCTTCGCGTCTGCTGTTTCTCACCGACGTTCCCGGCGTTCTCGACAAGAACAAGGAGCTCATCAAGGAACTTACCGTCTCGCAGGCGCGCGCGCTCATCAAGGACGGCACGATTTCCGGCGGTATGATCCCGAAGGTCGAGACCTGCATCGATGCCATCAAGGCCGGTGTTCAGGGCGTGGTGATCCTCAACGGCAAGACGCCCCACTCCGTCCTTCTGGAAATCTTCACGGAAGGCGCCGGCACGCTCATCGTGCCCTGATGTGCTTCAGGTGGCGGACAGCGAGCCTGTCCGCCACATCGGGCATTCAGCCGAATGCCAGCAGCGACAGCACACCCACGACAATCAGCAGGCAGCCGGAGAGTTCGAGCCGGTTGATCTTCTCCTTGAAGAAAAGCACGGTCGAAGCGAAGGCGAAGAGCATCTCCACCTGCGCCAATGCCTTCACCACGGCGGCCTGTTGCAGGGTCATCGCCGTGAACCAGCCGAATGAGGCCGTGGCGCCTACGAAACCGACCGCAAGCGACGGTTTCCACACCCTGGCGATCCGCCGCAACTCTTCCCGCTCGCGCCAGACGATCCACAGGAACATCGACACCGTCTGCATGACGATGACGACAACGAGGGTAAAGCCCGCCTGCATCATCGCGTCCGGGGCGGGAAGGCTCGGCGCAAGCGCGAGCGACGCTGATCGATAGGCAACCGACGACAGGCCGAAGAAAGCGCCTGAAGCAAGGCCGATACCCGCCGTCCGGCTGAAAATAGAGGTCAGGAAGGAAGCGGGCGTGACTTCCGTGCGCGCCACCGAAATCAGCATGACGCCGGCAACCGAGATGGCGATGGCCGCCAATGTGCCGCCATTGACGCTTTCACCGATGAAGATAAGCGCGAACAGTGCTGCCTGCGCCGGTTCTGTGCGGGAATAGGCCGTTCCAACCGCAAAATTACGGAAAGAGAACAGATGCACCAGCAGGAAGGTGGCGGCAATCTGCGCCATGGCCCCGACCGTCGCCCACACGGCGAAGGACATGTTGGGCACCGGCAGAGGGCGACCGAGCCCGAAATGCAGAAAAGCGAGATAGGCGAGAGCGAAAGGCATGCCAAACACGAAGCGCACGAAGGTCGCGCCCGTGGTGCCCATCATGCCCTTGAGGTGCTTTTGCAGGGTCGAGCGCAGGTTCTGCAAGAACGCGCTTGCGAAAGTGATGCCTATCCAGAGTTCCATGGCCTTGGCGGTATCATGCGCCGGAGGCCGCAGCCAAGCCCGATTTTCTGATCAATCGTCGTCTTTTCGATTTTCTTCGGCATTCGAAACGGGCATAAAGCAGCCCATGGACACAAAGCCGAAAAACCTGCCCGAAGCCGCCGATTTTGCCCATGTGAGCGAATGGGTCTTCGATCTCGACAACACGCTCTACCCGCATCACGTCAATCTGTTCTCGCAGATCGACCGCAACATGACGGCCTATGTGGCGGAGCTTCTGAAGCTCGATCCCGACGAGGCCCGGGCGCTGCAGAAGCGCTATTATCACGACCACGGCACGACGCTTCAGGGTCTGATGATCCATTACGGCATCAGCCCGGACGAGTTTCTGGAACGCGCCCATGCCATCGATTATTCGGCGCTGAAACCGCATCCGGAACTCGGTGAGGCAATCAAGGCTTTGCCGGGCCGCAAGTTCATCCTCACCAACGGTAGCGTCAAACATGCGCAGGCCGCCGCCGGCGCGCTCGGCATTCTCGATCATTTCGAGGATATTTTCGATATCGTCGCCGCAGGCTATCTGCCGAAACCCGCCAGCGCGACCTATGAGAAGTTTGCCGCGCTTGCGAAACTCGACACGCAAAAAGCCGCCATGTTCGAGGATTTACCGCGCAATCTTGCAGCGCCCAAGGCGCTCGGCATGAAGACCGTGCTGCTCGTCCCCGCCAATCTTGAGGGCATCATCATGGAACGCTGGGAAATCCCCGCCGTCACGGACGCGCATATCGACTATATCACCGATGACCTGACCGGGTTCCTGACGACGACCATCGCAGGCTGAGCAGCGAACATTACCGAAGCTTCATCCACCTTACGGATGTTTAAGTGGTGGGGCGTGTTAGACGTCACTATCTTTTCTTCAGGGACACCAAAGAAAGGTAATGACGATGACCACACGAAAAATCGCCCTGTCTGCTCTTGGCGCAGCCCTTGTGCTCAGCACGGCCGCGACGGCGAGTTTCGCCGCACCCGGCAAAGGCCACAAGGATCGCATGCCGATCCGCCAGGAAGCCGCCTTCGTTCACCTCTTGAAGGTTGCGGATACCAACAAGGACGGCAAGATTTCCAAGGAGGAATTCGCCGCCCGTCAGGACGCGCTCTTCACCGAGATCGACAAGGACAAGGACGGCTCGATCACGCCGAAGGAAATGCGCGAATATCGCCAGGCGAAAATGGAAGCTTTCCGCGCCGCCAATCCCCGTCCCGAGCGTGAGGACGCCAAAGCCGAAGACGGCAAGGGCCCCGAGGGCAAGCGCGCCGAAAGACATGCCGAGCGCGAACATGGCGGCCGTTTCGGCCATCAGGGCTGGGGCAAGCATGGCGGCAAGGGCGCAGGCTTCGCGCTGATCCGCTGGGCCGATACCGACGAGAACGGTCAGGTCAGCAAGGCCGAGTTTACCGCCGCCGGCGAAAAGATGTTCGAACGGCTGGACAAGAACAAGGACGGCGTCATCTCCATCGACGACATGCCGGACCGCCCGTTCCTTTGATCCAATAAGCATAAAGCCCGCTCAACCGGCGGGCTTTTTCCTTCAATGCAGGCTGACGGTCTTGAGATCGTCTTCGGCAGCCTTGAAAAATGTACTGGACCGGTTGTCCGTCAGGAGGATCGGCGTACCATCCGCACCAAACAGCGCCCAAAGATCCAATTGCGGATCGAGATCAGGCGCCTCCGGGAAACAGCGGCTAACGTCTTCCGCACGGATCTTGCGGATATATCCCACTTCTCCTTCACCGATATGGGCGAGCTGGGACTGGGTGAGACGCGCATGCGCTTCTTTTAAGAGCATATTTCAGCCTCCTTCTTCACGCCGAGCGATTCATGTCCGATTCCGGCGTTCACGTTCTACTCTGAGACGGAAATATTAATTTTCTTTACCACGTTTGAAATTTCGGGCCGGACCAGATCGATGGACAGAAGGCCGTTGCGCAGGCGCGCGTCGCGAACCTGCATGCCATCGGCAAGCACGAAGACCCGCTGGAACTGGCGCGCGGCGATGCCGCGATAGAGAAAATCGCGCTTCTCCTGTTCCTGCTGGCGTCCGCGAATGACGAGCTGATTATCGGCCGTCGTCACATCCAGATCATCCTGCGAAAACCCCGCGACGGCGATGGTGATGCGCAGGCGTTCCGGCACATCGTCACTGCCCGGCAGGCGCTCGATATTATAGGGAGGATAGCCATCATTGGCCTTTGCCATACGCTCCAGCGTTTTTTCCATGGCATCAAAACCCAGCAAAAGCGGGTGAGTGAATGGCGTCATGCGGCTCATATCTCTGTTGTCCTTGCAACCAAGCGACGTTTCGCGGTCCCGCTTCCGGCAACCTCGCCGGTCAATCGCACCGGCCCCTGCAATATGGGAAGCACAACCGCAATACGCAAGACGCGGCGACGAGCAAAGGGGACACCGGGGAATGAGGCTTGACAAGTGAGCATCCGCGGCTCGAAAAAAGCGCTCATCTCAACGGCGGGCAAGACATGGCAGAACGCAGAAAAATCATCATCGACACCGATCCGGGCCAGGACGACGCGGCGGCAATCATGCTCGCTTTCGCAAGTCCGGAGGAAATCGACATTCTCGGATTGTGCGCCGTCGCCGGCAACGTTCCCTTGAAGCTCACCAGCCGCAATATCCGCATCATCAGCGAATTGTGCGGCCGCACCGATATTCCCGTCTACGAGGGCGCCGAGAAGCCGCTGGTGCGCAAGCCCATCACCGCCGAGCACGTTCACGGCAGCACCGGCCTCGATGGCCCTGATCTCGATGAGCCGACGATGGAGGCGCAAAAGCAGCATGCGGTCGATTTCATCATCGAAACGCTGATGCGGGAACCCGCCGGCACCGTGACACTGTGCACGCTCGGCGCGCTGACCAATGTGGCTCTGGCGCTCCTGAAGGCACCCGAGATCGCCGACCGCGTCAAGGAACTGGTGATGATGGGCGGCGGTTTCTTCGAGGGCGGCAACATCACGCCGGCGGCGGAATTCAACATCTATGTCGACCCGCAGGCCGCCGATATCGTCTTCCGCTCCGGCATGCCTGTTGTCATGATGCCGCTCGACGTCACCCACCAGTTGCTGACGACCAAGGCGCGCGTCAGCCGCATTCGCGAGATCGGCACACGGCCGGCCATCGCCATGGCGGAAATGCTGGAATTCTTCGAACGTTTCGACATCGAGAAATACGGTTCGGACGGTGGTCCGCTGCATGATCCGACCGTCATCGCCTATCTCATCAAACCCGAACTGTTTCAGGGTCGCGAGTGCAATGTCGAAATCGAAGTCCATTCCGAACTCACCATGGGCATGACGGTGGTGGATTGGTGGCATGTTACCGAACGGCCCGCCAACGCCCGCGTTATGCGCAATGTGGATGCGGATGGCTTTTTCGAACTGCTGACGGAACGCTTCGCCCGTCTGTAACGGAGTGCGGATACGCAAAAGGGCCGCTGGTATCGCCAGCGGCCCTTTTTATTTGAAGCCGGAAAGGCTTGTCAGAATTCCGTCCAGTCATCCTGCGCCAGCGCGTTTGCGCCGCTGGTTCTCGGGCGTGCGCGGGGGGTAGCGGCATGTGCAGGCGCGTGCGTCTGCGCCGGAGCGGCGGGGGCGCGCATTGCCGCCGCTGCGGCGCGCAATTGCTGGCTGGAATGGCCGCCGGAAACCGAGAAACCGGCAACGAGCGATTTCAGCGTTTCGGCTTCGCTGTTCAGCGTTACACTCGCAGCGGTAGTTTCTTCCACCATCGCCGCATTCTGCTGGGTAACCTGATCCATCTGGGTGACGGCGGAATTGATCTCCTTGAGACCGACCGCCTGCTCGCTGGCGGAAGCGGAAATCTGCCGTATCAGCTGGTTGATCTGCAGAACCTGATCGGCGATCTTTCTCATCGTCTCGCCAGCTTTGCCGACCAGCTGGACGCCCTCGCCCACCTGCGTGGCCGAGGTGTTGATAAGACCCTTGATCTCCTTGGCGGCGGTGGCGGAGCGTTGTGCCAGTTCGCGCACCTCCTGTGCGACGACGGCAAAACCCTTGCCCGCATCACCCGCACGGGCGGCTTCAACGCCCGCATTCAGCGCCAGAAGGTTGGTCTGGAAGGCGATCTCGTCGATCACGCCGATAATACGGGAGATTTCGGCCGAGGATTGCGCGATACCCTGCATGGAGTTCACGGCCTGCTGCACGACCTCGCCCGACTTGCCGGCGTCGTCGCAGGCATGGCTGACGGCTCCAGCCGCCTCAGCGGCGTTTTCCGCGCTGGAATTGACCTGCGCGGTAAGCTCGTTGAGAGCGGCGGCGGTTTCTTCGAGGCTCGCGGCCTGCTGTTCCGTGCGGTGCGACAGATCACTAGCGGCGCGGGTGATCTCACCGGTGCCGTTGCCGATGCTGACGACGGTTGTGTTGACCGTGGAAACGGTTTCCTCGAGGCTGGCGAGCGCCGCGTTGAAGTCCTCACGCAGCTTTACATATTCGCCGGGAAACTCGTCCTCGATACGGTAGGTGAGGTTACCCTGCGAAAGCGCGTTGAGGCCAGCACCAAGCGCGCCGACAATGTGCTGCTGCATGCGGCTGTTTTCATTGCGCTCGAATTCGGATCGCTGGCGCTCCGTTTCCGCATGGCCACGCTGGGCGGCGGCTTCGGCCTCCATCTCGCGAATGCCGGCAAGCTTCGCGCGGAACCCTTCCAGCGCGGTAGCCACGGCGCCCGTCTCATCCCGGCGTTCCTGTCCGGAAACCGGTACGTCGTAGCGACCGTCACTCAGCGTCCTGACGTCGGAGACCAGCGAGGCAAGGGGATTGCGGACAAAATAACGTACGGCGAAATAAAGCGCGGTGATGACGGCGGCGAGAATGACGATCGCGCCGATGATCATCATGTAGGTCTGTTCCTGAACCGGCGCGTTCAGCGCCTGATGGGGAATATCCACCAGCACCACCCAGGTCGCGTTGAGACCCGGAACGGCGAAAGGATAGACGAGACGGTTAAAGGGCGCGTCCGTATCAAGGCCGAGATTTTCGATGAGGCCCTGCTTGCTTGACGTGATCGCCGCCTGAACGGTGCTCGCACCGTCTCCGTCATAGGCTTTCATGTTCTGTTCCGGCGTCGGCGGCACCAGCCATTGCCCGCCCTGCGAAACGAGCGTCACGCGGCCGGTCTCGAAAGGATGCAGCGCCTGCAGCTTCTGCGACAGCGAGGCGAGCGATATATCCACACCCGCGACGCCGATCATCTTGCCATCCGACATGACCGGATAGGCAAGCGAGGTCATGGTGGTGGGCACTTCCGTGCCTTCGGCGAGATAGGGCTGGGTAATAGCGCCCTTGCCGGTCTTTGCCGCAAGGGCATACCATTCCGCCGCATAGTCGTTATTGAAGGTTGAAAACTGGATATCGCCCTTCTGGGTCTTCGACCAGTAGGGCGCAAACGCGCCGTTTTCATTGGTGCCGAGATCCAGCCTGCCCGCAATCTCCTTGCTCTGCCCATCAAAAAGGCCAAGCTGCTCGCAGAACCAGCTTCCGAAAGCGAAAGCATTCTGCTCGACATTGGCCTTGAGGATGTTGACGATGCCGGGGCGATCCATCGATTTCGCCTGATGCGCACGGCCGATGACACCGGCCATGGAGCGCGCGGCGCTGCCCAGTTCACCCACATCGGCAGCGATGACGTTGGCGATGGCGCGCGCTTCGGTATTGGCCTGCTCCATGGTCAGCGAATGGACGCGCTCGCTGGTCTGGGAAATCAGGAAGGAATTCGATGCGACAAGAACCGTGGTGATGGCGCAGCCGGTTACAAGGATCAGTTTGGTCGCAAGCGACTTCACTTGGAAATTGAACATTTTGGCCTCGATCAAATCGCCCGCCCGAAAAGGCTGACGTCAACGGATGAGAAATCTCCGTCATGGAGGCCCGTCCTCACGGGACAGTGCGCTGCAGCGCGACGGGGCAAAACTAGAAGATCTTTGCTAATTAAGCCCTAAAATTACATCGCCGCGCCAAGCATAAATCAGTGTTCGTAATGGGCCGAGATGATTTTCCATGCATCGTCGGCCGTTTCGGCGAAGTGCAGAAGATTCATATCTTCAGGTGCGATGGTGCCGAAATCCGCCAGGAACTCGAAGTTGATCACCGATCGCCAGAATTTCTCACCGAACAGGATGAGAGGAATGGGCTCCATGCGTTTCGTCTGGATCAGGGTCAGCGCTTCGAACAATTCATCCAGCGTGCCGAAACCGCCGGGGAAGATCACCACTGCCTTCGCCCGCATCAGGAAATGCATCTTGCGAATGGCGAAATAGTGGAAGTTGAAGCTCAGCTCCGGCGTCACATAGGGGTTCGGCGCCTGCTCGTGCGGCAGAACGATGTTGAGACCGATAGAAGGGCCACCGGCATCGGCAGCGCCGCGATTGCCCGCTTCCATGACACCAGGACCACCGCCGGTGACCACGACATATTCGAGATGATCCGATTTCGCGGCATAGTCGGTGCAGAGACGGGCGAACTTGCGCGCCTCGTCGTAATAGACCGAGGATTGCTCGAGATTGCGCTTCTGCGTCTCGTTGCGCGCCGCCCAGGCTTCGCCGCCGGGTTCGGGAATGCGGGCGCCGCCAAACATAACGACGGTGGATTTGATGCCGCGCTCGGTCAGCGCCATTTCCGTCTTCAGAAGCTCCAATTGAAGCCTGACGGGGCGCAGTTCCTCGCGGCAGAGGAAATCCATGTCCACATAGGCGAGGCGATAGGACGGGGAATCCGACTGCGGTGTTTTTTGAACGACCTCGGCCTGCTGCTTATCGACGGCACTGCGCTTCAACGGATCCCATACCCCGTCCTTGCGCCGCAACTTGCCGTTTTTCAGTCGTGTCATTTCCATGCCTTTCGTCTGACGCGCCAAATCACCCAAATCACATTGACGCCTTTCCAACACTCCCTTAGATCAAATGACCAAAGCCTTCCAGCGGCGCGGCACCATCCGTGACCACGAACACCACGCGACTTTAAGGAATTTTCCATGAGCCTTACGGATCTCACCTCCCTCGAAACCATCATCGAAACCGCCTTCGACAACCGCGATGGTGTGAACGTATCGACGAAGGGCGAGGTTCGCGACGCCGTGGACACATCTCTTCAACTTCTCGATAGCGGCAAGGCACGCGTGGCCGAAAAGCAGGCTGACGGGAACTGGAAGGTGAACCAGTGGCTGAAAAAGGCCGTGCTCCTGTCCTTCCGCCTGAACGACATGGAGATCGTGACCGGCGGACCGGGCGAATCCACCTGGTGGGACAAGGTGCCGTCGAAGTTTGAAAACTGGGGTGAAAACCAGTTCCGCGCCGCCGGTTTCCGCGCCGTACCGAATGCCGTCGTGCGCCGCTCCGCCTATGTTGCCAAGAACGTGGTCCTGATGCCCTCCTTCGTCAATCTCGGTGCCTATGTCGATGAAGGCACGATGGTCGATACCTGGGCAACGGTCGGCTCCTGCGCGCAGATCGGCAAGAACGTGCATCTTTCGGGCGGCGTCGGCATCGGCGGTGTTCTGGAGCCGCTTCAGGCCGGCCCGACCATCATCGAGGACAATTGCTTCATCGGCGCCCGTTCGGAAGTCGTGGAAGGCTGCATCGTGCGTGAAGGCGCCGTTCTCGGCATGGGCGTGTTCATCGGCAAGTCCACCAAGATCGTCGATCGCGCCACCGGCGAGATCACCTATGGCGAAGTGCCGCCCTATTCCGTCGTCGTTGCCGGCACCATGCCGGGCAAGCCTTTCCCGAACGGCGAACCCGGCCCGAGCCTTTATTGCGCCGTGATCGTCAAGCGCGTCGATGAGAAGACCCGCTCCAAGACCGGCATCAACGAGCTTCTGCGCGACTGATAAAAGCTGATACCATGACCACGACCGATCCCGTTGCCAATCTCGCCGCCCTCATCCGTTGCCCCTCGGTGACGCCTGCGGAAGGCGGCGCGCTTTCCCTGCTCGACAGCCTGCTTTCGCCGCTTGGTTTCCAGGTGGACAGGATGGTGGCGAGCGAGGCGGGAACGCCTGACGTGGAAAACCTCTATGCCCGGCTCGGCACCGAGGGTCCGCATCTGATGTTTGCGGGCCATACGGATGTTGTTCCGGTGGGCGACGAGGCAGCATGGAGCCATCCGCCCTTTGCGGCCGAAATTACCGGCGGCGAAATGTATGGCCGCGGTGCGGTAGACATGAAGGGTGGCATCGCCTGTTTTGTTGCCGCTATTGCCCGTTTTATCGAAAAACACGGCAAGCCGCAGGGCTCCGTCTCCTTCCTGATCACGGGCGATGAGGAAGGCCCGTCGATCAACGGCACCTCCAAGCTGCTGGAATGGGCGGCCGCCAAGGGCGAGACATGGGACGCCTGCGTGGTGGGCGAACCGACCAATCCCGACCAGCTGGGCGACATGATCAAGATCGGCCGCCGGGGGTCACTCTCCGGCCGCATCACGGTCCATGGCGTGCAGGGACACGCCGCCTATCCGCATCTCGCCGACAACCCCATTCGCGGGTTGTTGCAGCTCACCCATGCGCTGATGCATCCGCCCTTCGATCACGGCACCGATAATTTCCAGCCTTCCAATCTGGAAGTGACGACCGTCGATACCGGCAATGCCGCCACCAATGTGATCCCGGCGCGGGCGACGGCCTCCTTCAACATCCGTTTCAACGACACCTGGACGGCGGAAAGCCTCAGGGCAGAAATCATCCGCCGCCTCGATGCCGCCGCGGCCGAAGGTGAGCTTCGCCCGGACCGTTCACCGGTGAAATACGACATCGTCTGGGCGGACCGTCCGGCCCATGTATTCCTGACCCGCAACAATGCGCTCATCTCCTCGCTTTCCGGCGCGGTGGAGGCCGTGACCGGCAAGGAGCCCAAGCTTTCGACCACCGGCGGCACCTCGGATGCGCGCTTCATCAAGGATTATTGCCCGGTGGTGGAGTTCGGCCTCGTCGGACAGACCATGCATATGGTCGACGAGCGCGTGGCGGTTGCCGATCTGGAGACGCTGACGCGGATTTACGAGACCTTTATCGAACGCTGGTTCGCCCATGCCGACGGCAAGTGAAGTAAGGCTCTATCTGACGGGCCTGTGGCTTCTGCTGCTCGGCGACCATAACGGCGCCCGTTATCTGGACCTCTCCGAGCGCGGCATGTGGCGATCCTTCTATTCCGCGCTGTGGTGCCTGCCGGCCATGCTGGTTTCCTGGCTGTGGCTGCGGGCCGCCTTCCTCGCCAGCTATCCGCCCGGTACCGGAACGGGCTTCATCTTTTTTTTCCGTCTGGCGATGGTCGAGGCCATCTGCTGGATCGTGCCGCTGCTGTTGATCGGCATGCTGCTCTTTGCCTTCGGCGCGCGGGAAAAATTCGCGCCGCTCGTCACCACCATGAACTGGCTGTCGCTGCCATTTTCCTATGCCTATGCGGTTCTGATCCTGATCGCATTCTTCCTGCCGCCCTTGCAGGGGCTGATCGCCATTCTGTGGCTGGCGCTGCTTCTGTCGCTGGTCTTCGCCTTCTCGCGAATTGTGCGGTTCTTCATCCGCGACCAGTCGCTGCTCGTCTCGGCCATCGTCATGACGCTGCTGGTGCCCGGCATGCTTCTGTCGGAAGCGCTGCAGCGTTTTCTCGGCGTTTACCCCGCCTGAGAAGCGGCCTGGGTTTTAGAGCTCAGTCTGTATCCTCAGCCATATCGACTTCAGGGTACCGACGGCGCGGCGGAATGACGTCGGGATAATCGACCTGCATGAAATAAAGACCGTCCGGCGGCGCGACCGGGCCGCAGGCCTTGCGGTCCCGCGCCTCCAGTGCGGCACGCACATCCTCCGGCGTCATCGTGCCTTCGCCCGCCAGTTTCAGCGTGCCGGCGAAAGAGCGGATCTGGTTATGCAGGAAGCTCTGCGCAGTCGCGCGGATTTCGATGAGATCGCCGGTGCGCGTCACATCCAGCCGGTCGAGCGTGCGCACCGGGCTGTTCGCCTGACAATGCACGGAACGGAAGGTGGTGAAATCATGCCGGCCGACGAGCATCTGCGCGGCTTCATGCATGCGCTCATGATCCATGTCCTTCGACACCCACCATGCCCGCTTGTGCTCCAGCGCCAGCCGGGCCTTGCGGCAGATGATGCGGTAGAGGTAGTGCCGACGAAGAGCGGAAAACCGGGCGTCGAAATCCTCGGTCACGGAAGCGGCATCGAGGACGGCTACGGCCTCACCGGCCATGGCGAGATGCGCATTGAGCGCGTTACGAAGCTTGTAGGGTTCCCATTCTCGGGAAAGATCGACGTGGACGACCTGCCCGACGGCATGCACGCCGGAATCGGTGCGGCCGGCGCCGCGAATGGAAACGCTCTCTCCCGTCAACGACCGGACAGCAGCTTCCAAAGCACCCTGAACCGAAGGGCCGTTTTCCTGTCTCTGCCAGCCGTAATAGGACGTGCCGTCATATTCGACGGTCATGCGGAAACGTGGCATCAGCCGAGCCTCGTTGTCGCCGGAACCGGCGTACCGCGCACGAAATCGGCCGCCGACATCGGCTTGCCGCCAGCCTTCTGCAAGCGGGTGAGCCGCACGGCACCGCTGCCGCAGGCAATGGTGAGCGCATCATCCAGCGCCGCACCGGCTTCTCCCATGCCGCTAGCCAGCTCGGACGCCAGAACCTTCACGCGCTCGGCTTTGCCGCCGATATCCATCTCCAGCCAGGCGCCGGGAAACGGCGAAAGGCCGCGAATGTGATTGTGCACATCCTGCGCTGGCCTTGAAAAATCGATGCGGGTTTCGCCCTTGTCGATCTTTGCAGCGTAGAGAACGCCCTCTTCCGCCTGGGTGACGAGAGGCAGGTCACCGGCTTCCAGCTTGGCCATCGCCTGCCGCATCAGCCGCGCGCCGGCCAGCATCAGGCTGTCGTGCAATTCGCCAGCCGTCATATTCTCGCCGATTGCGATCTTGGCGGTGAGCGCGACGGGGCCGGTATCGAGCCCCTTTTCCATTTTCATGACCATCATGCCGGTCTCGGCATCGCCGGCCATGATCGCCCGCTGGATGGGTGCAGCACCGCGCCAGCGCGGCAGCAGGGAGGCGTGACCATTGTAACAGCCAAGGCGCGTGCCGCTGAGGATCGCTTCCGGCAGCAGCAGACCGTAGGCCACGACAACCGCGACATCGGCATTGAAGTCCCGGAATTGCTGGCGGTCTTCCTCAGCCTTGAAGTTCACCGGCGTCAGCACAGGCAGGCCCAAAAGCTCGGCGGCCTGATGCACCGGTGACTTCTGCAGATCGAGGCCACGGCGGCCGCCGGGACGCGGCGGCTGGGTGTAGACGGCAACGATCTCGTGGCCCGCCTCCACCAGTGCACGCAATGTGGGAACGGAAAATTCCGGCGTACCCATAAAAATGATGCGAAGAGCCATCGTCGCCCCCTGCCCTGTTTTCCGTTCCATCTCCCAAAGGAGAAGGATCAGATCTTTGCGCGGGCCGCTTTCGTGAATTTCTTGATGACCATGTCGCGCTTCAGCCGCGAAATATGGTCGATGAAGAGAACGCCGTTCAGGTGATCGATCTCGTGCTGCAGGCAGGTTGCAAGCAGACCATCCGCCTCGACCGTCTGCTGCTTGCCGTCACGGCCGACATATTGCACCGTGAGCGACGCGGGACGCTCGACCTCGGCATAATAATCGGGAATGGAGAGGCAACCTTCCTCATAGGTCGAGACATCGTCCGACACTTTGAGGATTTCGGGATTGATGAAGACGATCGGGGTCTTTTCCTCGCCTTCACGCGCAACGTCGATCACCAGCATGCGGCGCGGCACGCCGATCTGAATGGCGGCGAGGCCGATACCCGGCGCATCATACATGGTTTCGAGCATGTCGTCGGCAAGGCGCAGCACCTCGGCATCCACCTGTTCGATGGGCCTGGATTGCTGGCGCAGCACGGGATCGGGCAAAATGATAAGCGGTTTGATGGTCATGGCTTCCCATAACGTATCTCTCGCGCCGAGGAAATAAAAAACACGAGGGTGAAAACGGCTTGCGTCGTCCACCGCATTCGACTCATTTCCGCCGCAGGAATGTTCTTGTTTTGATCTTCCGAATCACTGGAAATCTGCTAGATTTAATCATGAACATAGATTTCTCCGTTCTCCTTACCCCCGCACTCCGCGCGGGCTCCGTCGATATCAGCTTCGGCGCGCTGCTCGCGGCTCTGGTTTTCGGGCTGGTCATCACATGGCTGGTCACGACAAACCGCGCAAAAAAAGCGGGAGCCGACGGTGAAATCTCCGATCTCCTGAAAACACAGTCCGAATTGCATGGCCGGATCGCGGCCATGGCGGAAACGCTCGGCACCCGCCAGACCGAGATGAGCCAGACGCTGAACCAGCGCCTTGACGGCATGTCACAGCGCCTTGGCGAAACGCTGACGGAACAGACCCGGTCGACCCATGAGAATCTGAGCCGCCTGCAGGAACGCCTGGCGGTGATCGATGCCGCACAGGGCAATATTCAGGATTTGGCGAAAGACGTGGTCGGGCTGCAGGCGATCCTTTCCAACAAGCAGACGCGCGGTGCCTTCGGACAGGCGCGCATGGAAACGTTGATCGCCGATGCGCTTCCCAACGGGGCCTTTCAGCTGCAGCCGACGCTTTCCAACGGCTACCGGCCGGATTGCACCATCAAAATGCCGAACAATGCGCCGCCGCTGGTCATCGACGCCAAGTTTCCGCTGGAAGCATGGAACGCTATCAAGGCGGATGAGACGCCGGAAACCAAACGCGCAGCCGTGCAGCAGTTCCGCCGCGATATGGAGGTACATATTCGCGACGTCGCGGAGAAATACCTCATTCGCGGCGAGACACAGGACACGGCCTTCATCTTCGTGCCGTCCGAATCGATCTTCGCCGACATTCACCAGCATTTCGAATATCTCGTGCAGCGCGCCCACCGCGCCCGCGTCGTCATCGTTTCGCCATCGCTGCTGATGCTGTCGGTGCAGGTCATTCAGTCGGTTTTGAAAGACCAGCGCATGCGCGAGCAGGCGCATCTCATCCAGGGCGAAGTGGCGCTGCTCATGGACGATGTGCGGCGGCTGGACGACCGGACGCGCAAGCTGCAGGCCCATTTCGGGCTGGCGCAGAAGGACATCGACATGATGCTGATCTCTTCCGACAAGGTGCTGGCGCGCGGCCAGAAGATCGAAGGCCTCGATTTCTCGCCGACGGAAAAAGAGGCTCCGCATGGGGAAATCGAACAGGCCCGTCGCTTTGCGGAAAACAGAGCCGGTGCAGCAAAATTGCGGGTAGTTGACGACGAGTGATCGTCTCGGGCAAAGTCGCCGCCTCGCTCAAATTTCATACGGACCCAGCGCCCCATGATTACTGTTTTCGGCTCCATCAACATGGACCTTGTTGCCACCGCCAAACGCCTGCCCAAGCCCGGTGAAACAGTCACGGGCGAGACTTTTTCCACGGCCGCCGGCGGCAAGGGAGCCAATCAGGCACTGGCCGCGCGGCGTGCAGGCGCCACCGTCAAGATGGCGGGCGCTGCCGGCGATGATACCTTTGCCGCACCAGCGCTGACCTTGCTGCGCGATGCAGGTACCGATCTGTCATTGGTCAAAACCGCACCCGGCCCGACGGGAACGGCGGTGATCCTGATCGGTGAAGGCGGAGAGAACATGATCTCGGTCATTCCCGCCGCCAATGGCGAAGTTTCCGCCTCCGACGCTGCAAGGACAATATCAGAGATGGCTACGGGCGATATTCTGATGTTGCAGTTCGAGATCCCCGCGCCTGCCATCGAAGCGGCGCTGACGGCTGCAAAGGCAAAGCGCATCACCACCGTGATCAATACCGCACCATTGACGTCTGACGCGCCCCGCCTTGCCGGCCTCGCTGATATCGTCATTGCCAATGAAACCGAGTTCGAACTGTTGATCGGCAAGAACGGGCTTTCCGCCTCCGAGCGGGAAAATGAACTCAAGACCCTGCATGACAGGACCGGTCAGACATTGATCGTCACACTTGGTGCGGATGGCGTGATTGCCATGCGCAACAGCAAGGTCTACAGGGCTTCCGGCCTCAAGATCGAGCCGGTCGACACGGTCGGTGCGGGCGATACCTTCTGCGGTTATCTCGCCGCCAGCCTCGATCAGGGGATGGATTTCGAAACGGCGCTGAAGCGCGCCGCCGTTGCGGGTTCGCTCGCCTGCACGCGCGCCGGTGCCCAGCCCTCCATTCCGCTGGCAGCGGAAGTGGATGCAGCGCTCTAAGGGATCAGGCCGTTAGCGTATTTTCCCGACGTGGAACCGCTACGCCGTTTTGCTGGCAATGCTTCAGCGACGGATGAAGGTGAGATAGGCCGAGCTGCGGCCTTCTCTTTTTGCCTTGTTCTCATAACGCGTGCCCGGCCAGTTGGCATAGGGCGTGCGCCAGTCGTCAGCGCTTGTCGCCGTCCATTCAAAACCGCCATGCCGGGCGCAATGCTGCAGCGTCCAGTTGACGTAAGTATCGATATCCGATGCAAAGCAGAACTTGCCGCCGGGTTTCAACACACGATGGAAACGGGCGAGATTGACGTCGGAGACGAAACGGCGCTTCCAGTGCTTCTTCTTCGGCCACGGATCGGGATAAAGCAGATCGATGTGATCGATCGACCCCTCGGGCAGCCAGTCCAGCAGCTGCGTCGCGTCATCGTCGTAAAGGCGGATATTCATCAGCTCGCGCTCGCGAACGGTGGCAAGCAGCTTGGCCATGGAATTCACGAAGGGCTCGACGCCGATGAAACCCGTTTCGGGATTTTCGACCGCACGGTGGGCGAGATGCTCGCCGCCGCCGAAACCGATCTCCAGACGGATCGATCGTACATCCGCAGGAAAAAGAGCAACGAGATTTTGCGGGGGCACGCTTTCCAGATCGATCTTCAGCAAAGGCAGCAGGTTTTCGATCGTATCGACCTGCTGATTGCGCAGGGGTTTGCCCTTGCGTCTGCCAAAAAACGCTTCCGTCGCGCGCGAACGCCGTTCTTCCGTCATCTCATACTCTCAAGAACAAATAGACTTAACCCGCACAGCGCCAGATGAGGCACTGTGCGGGTTACAAAGGTGCAGACGGTATCTCTCAATTGCCGCCGAATAACAAGCGCGATATCCAGTTGACGCATTTCCGGACGTAAAACCGCTACGCACTTTTACTGGAAATGCTTCAGGCGCTCAAAGCTTCCTTGAGCGGCTTCACCAGATCGAGCTTCTCCCAGGAGAAGGAGCCATCGCGGCCGGCCTTGCGGCCGAAATGGCCGTAGGAAGACGTCTTGGCATAGATCGGCTTGTTGAGATCGAGATGGCGACGAATGCCCGAGGGCGACAGGTCCATGACCTTGCGGATCGCCGCCTCGACCTGATCTTCGCTGACCTTGCCGGTGCCATGCAGATCGACATAGATCGACAAAGGCTGGGCGATGCCGATCGCGTAGGAGATCTGGATCGTGCAGCGCTCTGCAAGGCCGGCAGCCACGACGTTCTTGGCGAGGTAGCGGGCGGCATAAGCGGCGGAACGGTCGACCTTGGTCGTGTCCTTGCCGGAGAATGCGCCACCGCCATGGGGAGCGGCACCGCCATAGGTGTCGACGATGATCTTGCGGCCGGTCAGACCGGCATCGCCGTCAGGACCGCCGATGACGAACTTGCCCGTCGGGTTGATGTACCACTGGCAATCGTCAGCGATCTTCAGGTCACCCAGAGCTTCGCGGATATAAGGTTCGACAACGGCACGAACCTTCTTCGAATCCCAGCTTGCATCGAGGTGCTGCGTGGACAGGACGATGGACACGGCTTCCGAAGCCTTGCCGTCGACGTAACGAACGGTCACCTGGCTCTTGGCGTCGGGGCCGAGTTTCGCCGCTTCGCCTTCGCCGCTCTTACGGGCGGTGGCGAGAAGCTGCAGGATGCGATGGGAATAATAGATCGGCGCCGGCATGAGGTCCGGGGTTTCCTTGCAGGCGTAACCGAACATGATGCCCTGGTCGCCGGCACCCTCGTCGCCCTGCTTGTCGGAGGCGCTGTCCACGCCCTGCGCGATATCCGCGGACTGGGGATGCAGCAGAACGTCGATCTTGGCGGTCTTCCAGTGGAAACCATCCTGCTCGTAGCCGATGTCGCGGATCGCCTTGCGGGCGGCGGACTTGAACTTGGAAGGATTGATGACCGGATGGCCGGCGGCGTCCTTGACGACCTTGCCGTCCTTGTCCTTCTTCAGAAGCGTGTCGGGAACCCGAACCTCACCGGCGATAACGACGCGGTTGGTTGTCGCCAGCGTTTCGCAGGCGATGCGTACGGTCCAGGGGTCAACACCCGTCTTGGCTGCTTCGCGATAGATAAGATCCACGATTTCATCGGAAATACGATCACAAACCTTGTCCGGATGACCCTCGGCCACGGACTCGCTGGTGAACAGGTAATTGGCACGCATGCGGGATTCCCCTCAAAGAACGGTCTTCGAGTTTGTTAGTCATTTCGGCCGCGAAAAACAAGGACACAACCACATAAATATATCTTTATGTGAGAATTCCTTTCTAATCCGGCACAAAAAAACGGTCCTTGCGGACCGTTGAGTGCCCGGCATCCCGTGCCGGAAATTTTTGCGTGGCGGAGGCTGCGCTTACTCGGCGTCGCCTTCGGCGGCGAGCGCCTTGACAAGGTCGACGAGGCGGCGGCGAACCTTCGGGTCTGCGATCTTCACGAATGCCCGGTTCAGCTGCAAACCTTCAGCCGAGGACAGAAAATCGACCACGTAGTTGGAACTCGAAGCTTCGGCCATGCCGGTTGTGCCGCCAGCCTGATCGCCGGGCGCATCTTCGAAAAAAAAGGAAACGGGCACATTGAGGATCGCGGAAATATTCTGGAGGCGGCTGGCGCCGACGCGGTTCGTGCCTTTTTCATATTTCTGGATTTGCTGAAAGGTAATTCCGAGGCTTTCACCCAGCTTCTCCTGGCTCATTCCGAGCATGGTTCTACGAAGGCGAATTCGGCTTCCGACATGAATGTCGATGGGGTTAGGCTTTTTCTTATTCTCGGTCATCATGCGGTCCTGACACTCGGAAAGGGTTGATATCTCGCTTCATTACTATTCGAAGAAATGAGTCGGCAATTCGACAGCGTCTAAACTTGTTTTACGACTGACGTATTCACTATGCAATTACAGGGGTTCCCGGTCAATTCTGGCGCCGAGCGAAACTCAAGGCGGGAAATACCGCAACGATCATCAAGATTGAAAAAATCAACCAGAAATACGTCCGATGTGTGTCGTAAGTAAATGCGTCATTAGACCCACCACTCAAAGTGGCGTCAACAATTCCCACCCGACCATAGTCCAGCCCGGCAATAATGCGGCCATAGGGGTCTATGACGGCGGAAATTCCGGTATTGGCACCGCGAATCACCGGCACGCCCGTCTCGACGGCGCGCACCCTCGCCTGCAGAAAATGCTGGTAGGGACCGGGGGTATCGCCAAACCAGCCGTCATTCGTCACATTGAGGATCGCCGCCGATCCCTGAAGACCCGGCGTCATCTCGCCCGGGAAAATGATCTCGTAACAGATCAGGGGATAAAAGGTCTTGCCCGAAGGAAGCGTGAGCGGCGTGCGCGACGAGGCGGCGGAAAACCCGCCCGGCAGGGCAATGACATTGTCGATGCCGAATTCCCGCAGGATGCCTTCAAAGGGGACATATTCGCCAAAGGGAGTGAGATGCACCTTGTCAGTCGCACCGATGATCTCGCCCTGGCTGTCGATCGCATAGACGGAATTGTAATAACGCGGCGGCCGGCCGGCTCCCTGATCCTCCATCCTGACGGCGCCGGTGAACAGCACCTGGCCATCCTCGAGTGTTCTGGCGATTTCCGCGAGCGCATCCGGGTTCTGCGTCAGGATGAACGGTACGGAGGTTTCCGGCCAGACGATAATGTCGGGGCGTTTTTTCCCTTCGCCCGGCGGCAGGGCCGACAACCGCAGATGCTCTGCGAAAATCTCCGTGCGGTCGGCATTCAGCATCTTGCGGGATTGATCGATGGAGGGCTGCACAATGCGGACGGTCAGGGCGTCAGCCGGTATCTCCGCTGGTGTCTGCAGGCGGTAGAAGCCATAACCGAAGTGGGCGGCCAGCAGCAGACCCGCCAGCGCCAGCCCCGGTGCCATGCCTTTTTTCGTACCGATCAGCGCCGGCGAGGCGAAGATGAAAACTGCGAGCGTCGTAATGCTGAAAAGACCGAGCAGATGCGCCGACTGCATCATGATCGGGATGGGCATGATGCCATAACCAATGGCGTTCCAGGGAAAGCCGGTCGCGAGGAAACTGCGCAGCCATTCCGAAAAGCCGAAGGCCGCAGCAAGCGCCGCTATGCGGCCAAGGCCATCCGACCAGAGAAGATTGGCGGCAGCGACGGCGAAGCCGTAAAACAGCGCCAGGAAGGCGGGCAGGCCGAGGATGGCAAGCGGCAGCGCCCAGGCAAATTCATCCGCTTCCAGCAGGAGAGCATTGCCGAGCCACCACAGGCCCGCGACGAAATAACCGAGCCCGAAGCACCAGCCGATGCCGAAAGCCGGCAGGATGCGGCTGAAGAGACCGCCACCGGGCTTTCCCGTGCAGCCATCCACGAGCCAGACAAGCAGTGTGAAAGAGAAAAACAGCGCTGCAAAAAAGCCGAAAGGAGGCAAAGCGAGTGCTCCGACCGCACCCGCAGCAATCGCCATCACTGCGCGGCTCATGCCGCCGGCCAGCATTACCCTGCCTGCAAGACGCTCCATGCCATCTCCGTTTATGCGCGACCGGAAAAGCCCGCTCCCGGCAAGGCCGCGCCACGGAATTTCCCCTCAGACCCGACGTAAAGGAAAAAAGATTCGCAGTCCACAGGAGGCATGGCCACCGAAGCGCCATGTGTTCTTTTCGACGCCGAACACGGCATTCATCACTGCTGGATTGATATGCCAAAAGGTGGACGCGACGGGGGAAACCCCGTCGCCCTTCCTTAGTCGGCGTTCTGCTGGTGCGTGAGAAGGCGCACATCCGGCGCGGGCAGCGCAATCACTTCATTACCACCCGCCTCGCCCGGAGCGCGATCATCTTCGCCTTCGGAGCCATGATCCCGGACGATACGGACGCCCTTGATGCGCCGGCTATCCGCATCGAGGATTTGGAACTCGAAACCGGGTACGGCCCGAACCACCTCGCCCTTGGCCGGAATGCGGCCGAGCGCAAAGAAGATGAGACCGCCGAGCGTATCGATTTCCTCCAGATGTTCACGAACATCGAATTCCGGCCCGATCGCCTCGGCAAGTTCGGTGAGTTCCGCGCGCGCATCCGCCATGAGCACATCGGCGGAAAGACGGGAGAACATCGCCTCGTCCTTGTCATGCTCGTCATCGATATCGCCCACGACCATCTCGACGATATCCTCGTGGCTGACGAGACCGTCGGTGCCGCCATATTCGTCAATCACCAGCGCAAGCTGGGTTCTCTGGGCCTGCATGGTCTTCAACAGGTCGGAGGCCAGCATGGAGGGCGGTGCGAAGAGAATTTTACGCACCAGCCCGGCAGCGGCGACCGTCTGCTCAAGATCCACCCGCGCCAGATCAAAATTCGGCCGTGGCGAACGGGGCGCTTTCGCCTCGCCATAAGCAACGCTGCGCGATCCCGCCCGGCGTTTGTTACGCGCCTGCTTGGCGACATAGGCCAGAAGATCGCGAATGTGGATCATGCCCTTCGGATTATCCAGCGTCTCGTCATAAACCGGCATACGGGAACGCCCGGTTTCCTCGAAGAGGATCAGCGCATCGCCGATCGTCATATTCTCATCAAGGCCGTCGATATCGACCCGCGGGATCATGATATCTTCGACCCGGACCTCGCGGAAACGCAGGATATTGTTCAGCATCGCCCGTTCTTCGGGCGAAAAGGCGGCACCGATTTCGGTGTCGGCCATCAGCGCGTCGGTCAGATCCTCGCGCAGGCGTTCGCCCTGGGATGGTTTCAGCAACCGTGCGATACGCGACCAGATGGTCGATTTCGGTTTGGCATTGTAGTCCTGGCGTAAGTGACTACTGCCCTCCTCCGAAGAGGACTGCTCGCCGTTTTCTCTGCCCTCATTGGCAGGTCGTGCAGAATGTTCGTTCATGGCTCCAGACAATATTTAAAGCGGTTCCTGACCCGCGTAGGGATCAGATAGGCCAAGCACCGCCAAAATGCGAGTCTCAAGCGACTCCATTTCTTCCGCTTCTTCCTCGTCCATGTGGTCATAACCAAACAAATGCAGGAACCCATGAACGAGAAGATGGGTCAGATGATCCCCGAAACTCTTCTCAAGTTCAAGGGCCTCGCGTTCAACCGTCTCGCGGGCGATGACGATATCGCCCAGCATCGGGCCCGGCATTCCGCCCGGTTCCAGCGGAAAAGCGGGGAAAGACAAGACATTGGTCGCCTTGTCCTTGTCGCGCCATTCGGCATTGATTTCCCGGATATTTTCGTCATCGGTGAAGACCAGCGACAGTTCGACCGGCATTTTCGGAAAGGGTTGTTCCTCTTCCCGCTTCAGAAAATCCACCGCCGCATCCAAGACCTTTGTGGCAAAGGCAGCCAAGTCCTCTTCCGAGGACCAGCCTTCGGCCTCGACGCTGATTTGAATATCCAGAGCTGTCATTTTCTTACGTCAGTTGCCCTTCACGAGGCTTTCATCCGGCACGGCCGTGTGGGATTCGTAAGCCCGGACGATGCGCGCCACCATTGGATGGCGGACGACATCGACATCCTTGAAGCGCACGACGGATACGCCTTCGACATCGGTAAGGATTTGCAGGGCTTCGACAAGACCGGATTTCACGCCACGCGGCAGGTCCACCTGGCTCGGGTCACCGGTCACGATCATGCGGCCATTCTCACCAAGACGGGTGAGGAACATCTTCATCTGCATGGTCGTGGTATTCTGGGCTTCGTCCAGAATGACGGCGGCGTTGGCAAGGGTACGACCGCGCATGAAGGCCAGCGGCGCGATTTCGATGACGCCCGCCTGAATGGCGCGCTCCACCTTGTCGCCCGGCATCATGTCATAAAGCGCATCGTAGAGCGGACGAAGGTAAGGATCGACCTTTTCCTTCATGTCGCCCGGCAGGAAGCCCAGACGCTCGCCCGCTTCGACGGCGGGGCGCGAGAGGATGATGCGGTCGACCGCGCCACGTTCCAGAAGCTGTGCGGCATGCGCCACGGCCAGATAGGTCTTGCCGGTGCCGGCGGGGCCGACGCCGAAAACCAGTTCGGACTGCTCCAGCGCCCGCATGTAGACATCCTGCGTCGGCGTGCGAGCAGCGATGGTCTTCTTGCGGGTGGAAATCTGCGCCATGGAAATCTTCGCCTTGCGCTCCATCGTCGGCAAGGTCAGCTGGTCATCAGCCGCCATCGCCATGCGGATCGCGCCTTCCACGTCGGAGACCTCGGCGGTTCCGCCCTTGAGCAGACGTTCGTAGAGGAAATCCAGCGCGCGGCGTGCCTGATTGGTAGCCACGACATCGCCGGTGATGGCGACGGAATTGCCGCGCGGGCGGGCGTCGATATTGAGGCGCTGCTCCAGGAGCTTCAGGTTCTGATCGAACTGACCGAATAGCTCTCCCGCTATCCTGTTATTCTCGAACGTGAGGACGAAGTGATTGGCGTCGGTCGCGGCTTGGCGTGGCTGGCGCGATGAATTTGATACCAATTCGTGTGCGTTCAAGCGGTCAGGCTCCTGTCCCAATCAGTGTCGGCTCCTCACTCTAACTCCCTGCCACCTCGGCAAACAAGCTGTTTGGACCCGTTGCGGTGATTCGTACATTAACAATGTCACCGATTTTCAACGTCTTTGCATCAAGATTCACGGATTGCAGCCAAGGAGAGCGACCTATCAACTGCTCAGGCATGCGGCCAGGCTTTTCCAGCAGCACATCCATGGTTTTTCCGACCAGCGATTCCGCAAATTCCTTCTGCTGCCGCAGCAACAGGGCCTGCAATCGTTCCAGCCGCTCGGCCTTCACATCTTCCTCCACCTGATCGGTCAGATCGGCGCCCGGGGTGCCGGGGCGGGTGGAATATTTGAACGAGAAGGCCTGCGCGTATTTCACCGTCTCGACCATCGCCATCGTATCTTCGAAATCGCGATCGGTCTCACCGGGGAAACCGACAATAAAGTCCCCCGACATGGCAATATCAGGGCGGGCGCTGCGGATTTTTTCGATGAGCTGGATATATTCCTCACCCGTATGACGGCGGTTCATCGCTTTCAGAATACGATCCGAGCCGGACTGCACCGGCAGGTGCAGATAGGGCATAAGAATGCGCAGATCGCGATGGGCGCCGATCAGGCGCTCGTCCATGTCGCGCGGGTGGCTGGTGGTGTAGCGGAGCCGCGCAAGGCCCGGAATTTCCGCCAGCCTGTAGAGCAGTTCGGCGAGACCCCATTTTTCGCCCTTCGGACCTTCGCCCTGCCAGGCATTGACGTTCTGGCCGAGCAGCGTGATCTCGCGCACGCCGGCATCCACCAGTTTCATCGCTTCGTCGACGATCTGGCGCACGGGACGCGACACTTCCGAGCCGCGCGTATAGGGCACGACACAGAAGGTACAGAACTTGTCGCAGCCTTCCTGCACCGTCAAAAACGCCGTGACACCGCGCGAACGCAGTGTCGCTTTCTCCGCGACCGGCAGGTGCTCGAACTTGTCCTCGACCGCATATTCGGTCTCGATGACGCGCTCGCCGCCGCGCACGCGCTTCAGCGCATCCGGCAGGCGGTGATAGGTCTGCGGGCCAATGACGACATCGACGGCGGGCGCACGGCGCAGGATTTCCTCGCCTTCCGCCTGCGCCACGCAGCCGGCGACGCCGATCATGAATTCACGGCCCTGCTCTTCGCGTGACTTCTTCATATCCCGCAGGCGGCCAAGCGCGGAATAAACCTTTTCCGCCGCCTTTTCGCGGATGTGACAGGTGTTCAAGAGAACCAGATCCGCTTCGCCCATGTCCTCGGTCTGAACGTAACCATCCTTCGCCAACGCATCGCTCATGCGGACGGAATCATAGACGTTCATCTGACAGCCGTAGGTCTTGATGAAGACTTTTCGACTGTTCGAGCCCTCATGGGCGATCATCTGGGGGGCGTCGAGGCCAAGCGTTTCCTGGGTCATGGCGGCTATCTAGTGTTTTTCACAGCCAGATTAAACAGAAAAATGCCGGAAAAGCGAGGATGTCAGAGCAACTGAGTAATTACGTTGCTCTTGAGTTTAGCTTACGCACCGGATTTCTCGAAAACCGCGCACACATTTCGGTCCGATGCTCTATTTCCGCCAGCCGCCGCGCAGGCTGAAGGCCAGCATCGAGCGGATGGCAGCGGCAATATCGGTCGCAAGGCGTTTGCGGTTGTCAGCGCTGTGAAACGGAACGCTTTCTCCAAACGTGACGTCGACGTCAATTGCGCCTGCCTTGATGACACCGAGCAGATGCGGCACGAGCGTGATGCTGCCCGGCCAGGCGGCAATGATCCGGTGGTAACGGCCCATGGCCATGCCCTGCACCCGCGTATAGGCGATGGCGACCGGCTGCACGTAGACCAGCTTGCCCGGAACCTGCTCGGCGGCGGTGGAGGCGGCGCCGAACAGAGAGGATTTGACGGCCAGCATGCGATTGCCGTCCGAGGTCGTGCCTTCGGGGAAAAGGACGACGATCTCGCCATCGGCCATGCGGCTGGCGATCTCACCCACCTGCTGGCCCGTGCTGCGCTTCTGTTCACGCTGGACGAAGATGCTTTTCTGCAGCCGGGCGAGCCAGCCGAAAACCGGCCAGTCACGCACCTCGGTCTTGGCAATGAACACCACGTCGGCAATGCTGCCGAGAACGAGGATATCCTTCCACGAGGCGTGATTGACCGCCAGCATCAGCGGTTTTGCCCGCTCCACGTCCCCATGCACATGCACGCGGATGCCGAGCACATGGCAGGCGATGCGATGCCAAATGCGCGGAATGCGGCGACGCAGCCGCCAGTCGAAGGCGAGCCCCAGGAGTTGCAGCGGCAGCAAAACGAGCGTGACGATCAAAAGAACGACCGCAATATAGGCTGTCCGCAGCCACATCATGATGGGAACGCCCGCTTGTTCACCGGCGTCTCAGTGTTCGCCGGGCTTCAACGGCACGCCGTATAGTTCCAGCCGGTGATCCACGAGCTTGAAGCCATGTTCCCGGGCGATCTTTTCCTGAAGGGCCTCGATCTCGGCCGAATGGAATTCGATGACCACGCCGTTCTTCAGATCGATCAGGTGATCGTGATGTTCCTCGGGCACGGTTTCATAACGCGAGCGGCCATCGCGAAAATCGTGGCGCTCAATGATGCCGGCATCCTCGAACAGCTTCACCGTTCTATAGACGGTGGAAATCGAGATGCGCGGATCCACGGCGGAAGAGCGACGGTAAAGCTCCTCGACATCGGGATGATCGGCTGATTCCTGAAGGACGCGGGCGATGACACGGCGCTGATCCGTCATCCGCATGCCGCGTTCGGCACAAAGCTCCTCCAGCGTTTTCGAAAGGTCTGTCACGTCTTCTGGCCTTTTGAGAATTCCGGTTTGCGGCTTTCGCCGAAAAAATGCCTGTCGCAGGGAACTAGCGAAGATCGCGGCGCATGACAAGCGCCGTCGACTTTGTTCCATCCTTGGCTGTGTAATAGGCCTTGCGCTCCGCAACCGTCTTGAAGCCAAGCTTCTTATAGAGCCCCAGTGCAGAGGTATTGTTATTGTCGACCTCGAGGAACATGGTTTCGGCCCCGCGCATCATCGCCTCGCGAATGGCCGACTGCATCAGGCGCCAGCCGAGACCGGCGCGCGCGAATTTGTCGGCCACGGCGACGGTGAGGATTTCCGCTTCGCCCGCCACTTCCCGCGCCAGCACGAAACCGCCGAGGGGCTTGCTGAAAAAGGCGTTGGTCTGGCGGGCGACGGCGCCAAAAACCGATCCTTGCGTGAGCAGGCCCGAAAACTCGCCGTCATTCCACGGACGCGGAAAGCGCAGGGCATGCAGGTCCGCCACCGCGGCGCAATCCTCATGCTGCATCGGGACGATCTCGAAATAGGGTTTCCAGCTCAGGTAATCGTCAAACATCGCGGGTATCGGGCATCATGGGTATCGGGAATCAGTCGCAGGCACTCATGCCATGCCGTATCAGGCAACGTCCTGGCGTGCCAGCGCAAAACCGGTCTGTGGCCGGGCATCCGGCCCGCGCAGATAAAGCGGCGCTGGTTTCCGTTGGCCTGCCGGCTTGCGCGCGCCAGCACGGGCGACGGAGGAAATCGGGAAATGGTCCGGCCCGGACCCGCTTTCCTCTCCTGCAAACAGCGGTGCGGCAGAGCCTATGACGGCACCGTCAAAGCCGGAGAGAACACCTTTGGCGTCCTCCAGAGACAGAAGCGCCGCCTCGTTGAGCGGCGATCCATCCGCGCCGAATATCTGGAGATAGGTTTCGCCGCGTTTCGCATCGAGCCCGACGGCCACCGGCCGGCCGGAATTTTCGAGCAGATGATGCAAGGCGAGCGTCTCGAACGTGGTAACACCGACGGCCTCGACACCGAGCGACAGGGCAAAACCGCGCGCAGCGGCAACGCCGACGCGGATGCCGGTGAAGGATCCCGGACCAATGGTCACCGCGATGCGCTCGATTTCCTGCAGCGGCAATTGCGCCTGCTGCAGGGCACCGTCGATCACCGCCATCAGCCTTTCGGCATGGCCCTTGCCGATCGTTTCACAGACCTCACCGAGCACCCTGTCAGAGGCGCTGTCATAAACGCAGGCGGAACAATCCACGCCTGACGTGTCGAGTGCGAGAACAATCATGGCGGGGCCTGGCTTAAAACGTCATACCGCTTCGACTTCGCGCACTTCCGGCACGAAATGGCGAAGCAGATTCTGAACGCCGTGCTTCAGCGTGGCGGTGGAGGACGGGCAACCCGAGCAGGCGCCCTTCATGTTCAGGAACACCGTGCCGTCGCGGAAACCGCGGAAGGTGATGTCGCCGCCATCCTGCGCCACAGCGGGGCGAACGCGGGTATCCAGCAATTCCTTGATGGTGGCGACGATGGTTTCGTCACCTTCTTCGAAGAACTCGCCCTCCTCATCCGACACTTCCGCCGCGATTGCGGTGCCCATGATCGGGCGACCGGACATGAAGTGCTCCATGATCGAGCCGAGAATGGCGGGCTTCAGATGCTGCCATTCCGCACCGTCCTTGGTGACGGTGATGAAATCGAAACCGAAATAGACGCCGGTAACGCCCGGAATCGTGAAGAGGCGCTCCGCCAGCGGCGAGGCCTGTGCCTGCGAAGGGTTGAGAAACTCCACTGTCCCACTTTCCAGCACCACCTTGCCCGGCAGGAACTTCAGCGTCGTGGGGTTCGGCGTGGCTTCCGTCTGAATGAACATCGTCTGTCTCCTTCGAGGTCGCCGTTCACGCCCCGCAATTTAGAATTCTTCCAAAAAATACGCCCGGCGAAGCTTCACTTCAAGCCCTGACATGATAATTACATTCAAGAAATCGTCAGCCCCTAAATCTTGTCCGAGACCCGGATCAGCAGAGCGCGTCGATTTCCTCGTCCGACAACGTATCCGGCAGCACGGTGACGGGAATGGGGAATGCGGCGCCGCGTCCGGCGATGGAAGAAACGAGCGGTCCCGGTCCTTCCTTCGTCGAGCCTGCCGCCAGAACGAGAATTGCTATATCGCGGTCTTCCTCGATCAGCCCGTGGATCTGCTCGGTGGCGCTGCCTTCGCGGATCACCGCTTCCGGCTCGATGCCGATGGTTTCGCGCACTTTCTGGGCGATCTTGGCGAGGGTGGCTTCCGCCTCCTCGCGCGCTTCGGCCCGCATGATCTGCTCGACGCCCAGCCATTGCTGGAAATCGCCTTCCGGGATCATGTAAAGCAGCACCAGTCCGCCATTGGAGTTCTTGGCGCGACGACCGGCATAATGCACGGCCCTTTCGCATTCCGGTGTATCATCGATAACAGCAAGAAACTTGCGGCGATGTCCTTCCAGACGCGACAGCCGTTTTGAAACCATTCCGCACTCCCTAAGTCCGCCGTGATCCGCAAAACCGCCCGACGGTTCGGGCGGAGATTATATCAAATCACGGCAGGCGCAAACCGCCCGCCGCATCCGCGCGGCAGCGACCTGTCAGCGCAGGAAGCCGATGATATCGCGCACCTCGTTCATCGTATTTTCGGCAATGGCACGCGCCCGCTCACCGCCTTGGCTGAGGATGGCGTCGATATGGGTCGGATCATCGAGAAGACGGCGCATCTCGTTGTTGACCGGTGCCAGCACATTGACGGCAAGCTCGACGAGGGCCGGCTTGAAGGCCGAGAATTGCTGTCCGCCGAACTCGGAAAGAACGTCCGCCTTGGTCCTGTCGGAAAGGGCAGCATAGATGCCAACGAGGTTTTCGGCTTCGGGACGACCCTTCAGGCCTTCAACTTCGCTCGGCAGCGCATCCGGATCGGTCTTTGCCTTCTTGATCTTCTTCGAGATCGCGTCGACATCGTCCATGAGGTTGATGCGTGACAGGTCGGAAGGATCGGACTTCGACATTTTCTTGGTGCCGTCCTTCAGCGACATGACGCGCGGCGCCGGTCCGCCGATCAACGGCTCCACCATCGGGAAATAGGCATGCACCGGCTCATCGCCCACCGTAATGTCGAGCCCGAGGCCCGCCTTGCGGATATGGTCGCCGAAATCGATGTTGAATTTCTGAGCGATATCGCGGGCGAGTTCAAGGTGCTGCTTCTGATCATCGCCAACGGGCACGTGGGTGGCGCGGTAGACGAGAATGTCGGCGGCCATCAGGCTCGGATAGGCGAGCAGGCCGAGCGAGACCTGTTCGGCATTCTTGCCGGACTTGTCCTTGAACTGGGTCATGCGCTCCATCCAGCCGATGCGCGCCACGCAGTTGAACACCCATGCCAGTTCCGCATGCTGCGGCACGGCAGACTGGTTGAAGACGATATGCTTCACGGGGTCGATGCCGGCTGCGATGAAGGCGGCCGCGATGGAGCGGGTCTGCGCCTTCAGGTCCGAGTGAACGAGCTGGGCGGTGATGGCATGCATATCGACGACGCAATAGATGCAGTCGTTATCTTCCTGCAGCGCCACGAATTTGCGGATCGCGCCGAGATAATTGCCGAGATGCAGATTGCCGGTCGGCTGGACGCCCGAGAAAACCAGCGGCTTGAATGCGTTCATTGTCGTCCTCGAAAAGGCTTGTGGAGGGCCCCGCCCCGTGATTGGAATTGCACGCGCGCTTATGCACCCGCAGCCCCTCGCAATCAAGCGGTTTCAAGGGCTGTCAACCGCACGGCTGAAGAAGGTCCCAGCGATTTCCGTAAGGGTCGGTGAAGACCGCGACGGAACCGTAAACCTCATGGCGCGGCTCCTCCAGAAAGCGCACACCGCGCGCGATCATCGTTTCATAGTCGCGGGCAAAATCGTCGGTATGCAGGAAAAATCCGACACGCCCGCCGGTCTGGTTGCCGATGGCAAGCCGTTGCTGTTCGCCATCCGCCTCGGCGAGCAGCAGGGCACCACCCTCGGCGCCTTGCGGCTTGACCACCAGCCACCTTTTGCCGTCGTCAAGCGGCTGATCGGAGAGGCACTCGAAGCCGAGAACATCGCAATAAAACGCCTTTGCCCTGTCGTAATCATCCACGACAAGCGTGACCAGCGCGATGCGGCGGTTTTCAGAAAAGAACATCAACTAGCCTCCGTCTCGGCGGTCTTTTTGCCACGCTTGCGGACGGCTCTCTTCACCATGCCGATATCGGCACCGCCAGAAACGAAAGCCAGCACGAAATAAACCAGCATGGCCGCGAAGACGAGGCCCATGATGGTCCCTGCCCGGACGAAGATGGACGAGGCCGACGACAGCTCGAAACTCAGCCAGGTCAACGCATAATGCACAAAACCGGCCATCAGGGCCGCAGCCAGGAGCAAACGCGGGATGCGCGTCAGCAGCGGAATATCCACATGCCAGTGACCACGCCACAAAAGCATGCCGAACAGCAAAGCTGCATTGACCCAACCGGCAGTGATTTCGGCAATCGCAATGCCCGGACCGCCGAGACGCGGAAATAGCGTCAGCGCCAGAGAAACATTCACAACCACGGAAATCGCCGCGAAAATCATCGGCGTGCGCGTGTCCTCACGGGCGAAAAACCCCGGAATGAAGGCCTTGATCAGCACGAAAGCCGGCAGGCCGAGACCATAGATGCCGAGGATTTGCGCGACGGTGATGGTGGCCGAAGGTGAGAAGTTGCCGCGCTCATAGAGAAAACGAACGATGGGCTCCGCCATGACAAGAAGGGCGGCCGCCGCAGGCAAGGTCAGGAACAATACAAATTCGACCGAGCGGTTCTGCAGGCTTCCCGCCTCCACCATGTGCCCACCGCGCAAAGCGCGCGCGAGTTCCGGCAGAAGCACGGTAGCCACGGCAATGCCAACGACGCCGAGCGGCAGCTGGTAAATCCGGTCGGCATAGGCAAGCGAGGAGATCACGCCCTCGCCGGCAGAGGCGATATTGGTGTTGATCAGAAGGTTGATCTGGGTGATGCCGCCGGTGATTGCCGCCGGCAGGGCAAGGACCAGAAGCCGCTGCACGTTTTTTGTCAGCCGCGGCCTGCGGAAACCGATCCGCATGCCGGCATTGCGCACGGCGATCCAGACGATGGCGAGCTGCACCAGACCCGCCGCCATCACCCCCCAGGAAAGGGCATAACCCACCTGCAAAGGATCGTAATTCTTCCACCATGCCAAAGCGAGCACGCCGATGAGGATGATGTTGAGGAAGACAGGTGCGATCGCGGCTGCGAAATAACGATGCAGCGAGTTCAGCATGCCGCCCATCATCGCCGCCAGCGACATGCAGGCGAGATAAGGAAACATGATGGTGGCGAGATGAACGGTGTTTTCGAACTTCACCGGGTCTTCCAGAAAGCCCGGTGCAATAACCGTGCGCACGATGAACGGCATCGACAATTCCATCAGGATTGTCAGGGCCAGAAGCACGGTGAAGAGGACGCCGAAGACCTCTTCGGAAAAACGCCTTGCGCCCTCCATGCCGTTCGCCTCAATTTCCTTGGCGAAAAGCGGCACGAAAGCCGAATTGAAGGCACCCTCGGCAAAGAGCCGCCGGAAGGTGTTGGGAAATCGGAACGCGGCGTTGAAGGCATCGGCCACCGGCCCGGTGCCGACGGCAGCGGCCATCAGGGTCTCGCGCAGAAAGCCGAAGATGCGGCTGCCGAGCGTGGCGGTGCCAACGGTGGCGAACTTGCCGATCAGACTCATGGGGATATCAAGCCTTTGCCGTGCGCGCGGCCGGCAGCGCCGCCACGTCTGGGTGGGCGATGATGCCGTTCGGCATACGGTCACGCAATTCGTCTTCCTGCTCGCTCATCACGGCCTTCAGGCGCTGCGCAATGCTGGCCTGCCGGTTGTCATTCGTCACCTTCTGGCCGAACAGATCCGTTACGTAGAAAGTGTCGATGACCTTCTCGCCGAAGGTGGTGATGCGGGCGGAGTGAATATCGAGCGACAGGTCGGCGATGACAGCCGTCATATCCGCCAGAAGCCCCGGCCGGTCGAGGCACTCGACTTCGATGACGGTGAACTTGTTCGACAGACCATTGGAGATGGTGACGGAAGGCGGAATGGTGAAGGCGCTCTTTTTCTTGCGGCTCTTGGTGCGCGTGGCGATCATTTCCGGAAGGCGCTGCTTGCCGGAAAGAACCTCCTCGATGAGCTTGCCGACATTGTTGCCGCGCCGCATCTCATCTTCGTCAATCGGGAATTCGCGGTTGATCAGGATCGTATCCAGCGCCCGCCCATCTGACGTGGTGAAAATCTGCGCGTCGGCAATATTCGCGCCGGCCGCCGCACAGGCGCCTGTTATGATCGACAACAGGCGCGGATGGTCGGGCGCCAGAACGGTGATTTCCGTGATGGCGTGGAAGGAATGGGTGCGCACCATGGTCGACAGCGCCTTTTCCTGCTTGTCAGCCTCACGCATGAAGCGGGTGTGGCGCACCTGGTCTTCCAGCGCCACCGTCAGCAGATAGGGCTCGTAATGCAGCTTGGTGTATTTGCGCCGCGCCTTCTGGCCCCAGTCATCAAGGGCATCGTAAAGCGCCTGCCGGGCGATCTGCGCGCGTTCCTTGCGGGAGACTTCCGAAAAGCCGCCTGACAGAAGCAGTTCCGTCTCGTAATAAAGCGAGCGCAGCAACTGCCCCTTCCAGCCATTCCACACACCCGGACCGACGGCGCGGATATCGCAGACCGTCAGGATCAGCAGCATCTTCAGCCGCTCCATGGACTGCACCTTGTCGGCGAAATCGGTGATGGTCTTGCGGTCATGCAGGTCACGCGTCTGGGCGACCATGGACATCAAGAGATGCTGCTCGATCAGCCAAACGACCGTTTCGGTCTGCTTGCCGGTGAGACGGAAACGCTGGCAGAGCTTGCGGGCAACCCGCGCACCGGCAATCGAATGATCCTCCTGCCGACCCTTTGCCACATCATGCAACAGAACGGCGACATAAAGCGCCTCGCGTTCCTCGACGCTGGGCATCAGCTGGTTGGCGAGCGGATGGGCATCCACCGCGGTTCCCTTGTCCACTTCCGACAACACCCCGACGGAGCGGATAAGATGCTCGTCGACCGTATAGTGATGATACATGTTGAACTGCATCATCGCGACGATCTTGCCGAATTCGGGAATGAATTTACCCAGTACCCCGGCCTCGTTCATCCGCCGCAGCGTCAGCGCCGGATCGCGCCGGGAGGTGAGGATCGACAGGAAAAGCCGGTTTGCTTCCTCGTTTTCCCGAAGCTCGTCATTAATGAGCGACAGCGAGCGGGTGACGACACGCAGCGCATCCGGATGCAGTTCGAGATTGTTGATATCGGCGATGTGAAAGAGCCGGATCAGATTGACCGGGTCATTCTTGAAGACATCGGGTTTGGCGAGCGCGATGCGGCCGCGATCCTCGACGAACTCCACCGAACCCGGAATCTTGCGGACACGGTGCGCAAAGCGGCTCAGCACACCGGAAAGGCCGGGTACGTCCTTCGCCTGACGGTCCTCAAGTGCTGCGCAGACGATGCGGGTCAGATCACCGACATCCTTCGCAACGAGGAAATAGTGCTTCATGAAACGTTCGACGGCGGAGAGGCCCGGGCGCGGCTGATAGTTCAGCGCATCGGCGATTTCACGCTGAATGTCGAAAGAGAGGCGTTCTTCGGCCTTGCCGGTGATGAAATGCATCTGGCAGCGGACAGCCCAGAGAAAATCATCGGCCTTTTCGAACAGCTTCAGTTCCGATCTCGACAAAACGCCGAGTTTGACCAGATCGGCGGTATCGCGAACGTGGTAATAATATTTGGCGATCCAGAACAGCGTATGCAGGTCACGCAACCCGCCCTTGCCTTCCTTGACATTCGGCTCCACCAGATAACGCGTATCGCCGGCCTTGCGGTGGCGCTGGTCGCGCTCGGCGAGCTTGGCGGCAATGAATTCCGGGCCGGTGCCGGTGACGACTTCCGACTCGAAGCGTTTTTCGAGATCGTCAGTCAGGGATTTTTTGCCGCAGATCGCCCGCACTTCCAGAATGGCGGTGCGGATCGTCATATCGGATTTGGAGAGGCGGATAGATTCATCTACCGTGCGGGTGGCGTGGCCGACCTTGAAGCCGAGATCCCAGAGGAGATAGAGCACGAACTCCACGGCCTTGTGCATGTCAGGCGAGTTCTTGGCCGGCAGAAGGAACAGGAGGTCGATATCCGATCCCGGCGCCAGCGTGCCGCGGCCGTAACCGCCGACCGCCGCAACCGCGATCTGCGGCGCGTCCTTCGGATAGACATATTGGCAGGTGAGATCGTAAAGCGTCTCGATCAGCCGGTCCTGAAGCCAGGAGATGCGCCGGGCGCAATCAATGCCGCTGCCATCGGTTTTCAGCAGTTCCCGCGCCTTTTCCCGGCCTTCCGTGCTGGCCTTGCGGAAGAGCGGCAGCAGGTCGGACCTGATATCGGCGATGCGCTTGCCGTCTTCCTTGAAGATGACGTCACAATCGCGCTTCAGCGCCGAGACATCGAGAATTTCGGAAAAATCCAGGTCCTTGATGGCCATCTATGCCGGTATCCATGTCCTGTGGGAGACCCCACCGCTTGCGATGGGAGTGTCCTATAGCGAGTTTTAAAGGCGATGGACAGGCACTCTATCTCTTCACGCCTTGCCAAGTTCTTTCTTCAACGCATAGAGCGCGTCCAATGCCTCACGCGGTGTCATTTCGTCCGGGTTAAAGCTCTTCAAAGCCTCCTCCACCTTCGATGGCCCGGCTTTGCGGGTTTCCTCGCGGCGCACGGCAATCTGGAACAACGGCAGGTCGTCGATCAGCTGGCTCGCCGGGTTCTTGCGATCGGCATCTTCGAGCTTCGTCAGTACCTCACGGGCGCGCTCCACCACCGATGCCGGCAGGCCCGCAAGCCGCGCGACCTGAATACCGTAAGAACGATCCGCGGCACCCGGTCCGACCTCATGCAGGAAGATGACATCACCTTCCCACTCCTTCACCCGCATCGTGGCATTGGAAAGGCGGCCGAGTTTTTCCGAAAGTACCGTCAGTTCGTGGAAATGCGTGGCGAAGAGGCCGCGGCAACGATTAACCTCGTGCAGATGCTCAACCGCCGCCCAGGCGATCGAAAGACCGTCAAAGGTCGCCGTGCCACGGCCGATCTCGTCCAGAATGACCAGCGAGCGATCCGTCGCCTGATTGAGGATGGCGGCGGTTTCCACCATCTCCACCATAAAGGTGGAGCGGCCGCGCGCCAGATCGTCGGATGCGCCAACGCGGGAAAACAGCCGATCAACGACGCCGATATGGGCGGCCTCCGCCGGAACGAAGGAGCCGATCTGCGCGAGGATGGCGATCAGCGCATTCTGGCGCAGGAAGGTCGATTTACCACCCATGTTGGGACCAGTGAGAAGCCAGATCGCCCCGTTCTTGCCACCATCAATTGCCGACAGATCGCAATTATTGGCGATGAACGGCCCTGCCGACTGCCGCCGCAAAGCCTGTTCGACCACCGGGTGGCGCCCGCCTGTGATCGCGAAGGTCATGGAGGCATCGACGATCGGGCGGCAATAGGCCTGTTCGGTGGCGAGATGGGCAAGGCTCGAGGCGACATCGATCACCGCAAGCGCCAGCGCACCGGCCTTGATCGCCTCTGCCTGCTGCACCACGGCCTTGACCATCCGCTCGAAGGCCTCCAGCTCCATGGTCAGAGTCTCGGCCGCGGCATTGGCGATGCGGCTTTCGAGATCGGCAAGCTCGGTGGTGGTGAAGCGCATGGCGCCCGCCATGGTCTGGCGGTGGATGAAGCGCGCCTTGGCCTCGTCGGTCGCCGTCATCACATCGGCATTGCCGGCCGTCACCTCGATGAAATAACCCAGCACGTTGTTGTGCTTGATCTTGAGCGACTTGATGCCGGTCTCATCGGCATATTGCAGCTGCAGTCCGGCAATCACCCGGCGCGACTGATCGCGCAGCGCCCGCACCTCATCGAGTTCGGGATTGGCGCCCTCGCGCAGGAAACCGCCGTCGCGTTTCAAAAGTGGCAGATCATCGGCCAGCATCGATCCGAGCATGGCCTCCAGCCCGCTCGGCAGGGCATTCAAATCCTTGAGAGCCGCCGCCAGCTCCTCCGGCAGCAGCCCGCCATCGAGAATGATCGCAATTTTTTCGGCCGAAACCAAACCCTCCCGGATGGCGCCGAGATCGCGCGGGCCGCCGCGCTCCAGCGCAAGACGGGAGAGCGCACGCGGCATGTCAGCAACCTGTTTCAACGCGTCGCGCAGGCCATCGCAGAGGGCGACGTCATCGATGAGATAGGCCACGGCATCAAGGCGGGCATTGATCTTTTCGGGATCGGTCAAGGGCGACATCAGCCGCTCGGCCAGAAGCCGCGCTCCGCCGCCCGTGACCGTGCGGTTAAGCGCATGCAGCAGCGATCCGTCCCTTTCGCCCGACAGCGTCTTGACCAGTTCCAGATTGGCGCGGGTAGCGGGATCGATAAAGAGCGTGGAGGCCGCACTTTCGCGTTCCGGCGCGCCGAGCGGCGGGCGCTCGGCAATCTGGGTCTTTTCGACATAGGCAACGGCCGCAGCGGCGGCAGCCATTTCCACCCGCGAAAACGTGCCAAAACCATCCAGCGTCGAGACGTTGAAATAACGCGCGATGCGCCCTTCCGCCGTGGCGCTGTCGAAGAGGATGGCCGGCTGCGGCACCGCGACGCGACCCAGCACATCGAAAACCGGCCGCAATTCCTCGTCGTGGAACAGGCTGTCGGCAACGATCAGTTCACGCGGATCGATGCGCCAGATATCGGCAAGGAGCCGCGTCAGCGTTGTTTCCGCCAGACGGAAGACGCCGGTGGAAATATCGATCCAGGCAAGCGCGAACTGCGCCTCGGCACTGCCGCGAATACGGGCAAGCGCCATCAGATAGTTGGATTCCGTCGGCGACAGCAGCTTTTCTTCGGTCAGCGTGCCGGGCGTGACGAGCCGCACCACATCACGCTTGACCACGGATTTCGAGCCGCGCTTCTTCGCCTCCGCCGGGTCTTCGACCTGTTCGCAAACCGCGACACGGTAGCCGCGCAGGATGAGCTTCTGCAGATAGTCATCCGCCGCGTGAACGGGAACGCCGCACATGGGAATATCGTGCCCCATATGCTGGCCGCGTTTCGTCAGCGTGATACCGAGAGCGCGGGAGGCTTCGACCGCATCGTCAAAGAACAATTCGTAAAAATCGCCCATGCGGTAAAACAGCAGCGAACCGGGATTGTTCGCCTTGATCTCGATATATTGCTCCATCATCGGAGTGGCCGTCGCGCGGCTCTCTTCCGAGATCAGGGAAGCGGTTGTCAGAACGTCCGTCAATGGCCTGCCGATGTCATATCGTGTTGCGGAAAAGGAGCGCCGACACTAGCGGCATTGCCCGCCCCAACACAACACACACGGCACCGCTGCCCACAGGAACATCCTGATGGTCTCGATCAAAACCGGTCAGCCATTGATGCGTTCGGCCTCGCCGCCATAGTAGCTGATATAGCGGCCAGCGATGGACGATACCGGCAGAACCACCAGGACGTCGGTGGTGTTGAAAGCATGGTCTACGACCGCGCCGGAGCCGAACATGGCGCCGAGACGCATATAACCCTTGATCAGCGGCGGCATGGCATTCAATGCCTTGCGGGCATTCAGCGCCTCGACGGGCACGAGGTCCATTTCATGATAGAGTTCGGGCAAAGCGACCGCTTCCCACTCTCCCTTTGCAAGGCAATTATGGTGCAGGAAGGACAGAGCCAGCGCATGCGCTTCCGGCTGCACGCCGGGGAAGGAAGCGCAGCCGATCATGGCGTCCATGCGGTGTTTCACGGCATAGGCCCAGTTGCCCTGCCACAGAAGCTCGACGGTACGTTTGGTGCGATATTCCGGCAGCACGCAGGAGCGGCCAAGCTCCATGAAACGCTTGCCCGGATGGCGCGCGACGAGCCCGGCAATATCGAACTCGCTGGCGGAATAGAAGCCATTATTGGCAAGCGCCGTTTCCTGGCGCAGCAGACGATAGGTGCCGACGATCTGGTCTTCACTGTCGCCTTCAATCGCCTTGTCGAGCACGAGAAGGTGGTCGCAGACGCTGTCCCAGGCATCGATGTCGCGCTTGCGGCGCATCGCTTCGGCGGGAAGGCGCGCCTTCATTTCCTCGACAAAGACCCGGTAGCGCACGGATTGCGCGGCATCGATCTCGCGTTCATTTCTGGCAAGCCGTGTTTCCAGCGTGCCGATACGGCCGAAAAGACCCTCATTGTCCTGAGCTGTCTCGGGACGAGGAGTAATGACAACATTGTTTTCACAAATGTCGTGATTGAGGATTTCGGCAACCATGGGGAATCGCTCCGCCACCAAAGAATTTTCCTGTCATAAATCACTAATTGACGACAGAATAGTGACAAAATGCCACCAGCGCGAGTCTGTCAAGTTATGATGACAACAGGCGTTTCGCCTCCAGCAGGCGACGGATTTCCTCAACCAGCCGGCGTGGGTCAGCGGGCTTGGTCAAAACCGCGCCTGCACCAGCCTTCAGCAATATCTCGGTAGTCCCGGCACCGGCGTCCCCGCTGAGAATGATGACAGGAATATTTCCTTCCTCTTTCAGCGTGCCGAGGAGGTCCGGCAACACATCAAGGCCCTCACCACCCGGCATGTTGAGATCGGAGATGATGAGATTTGGCAGGCGGGGCTCGCCGGACGCCACCGATTGCAGCAGGGCCTGAAAATTGTCGACCGTGCGGACGATATAGCCGCTTTTTTCCAGAACAGCGCGGATGATGCGCGCATTGACCGCATCGTCTTCGGCCACGAGTATCTCGATGCCGCTCACTCCTTCCACCACCCTTGACGAAAACCCCACATCCGGGTGGTTATCGTTGATCGCGTCGCGCCGCTCTATGCCGCGCAGGCGGCCACACAGCACGTCGATCAGGGATTTTTCGCGCAGGGGCCGGATCAGCCAGGCGTCGAAGGATGCATGGGTGGTCGAAGCCCGCTCTTCGGGACTGACAAGCAGCGTGCGGCGGATCGTCTGCTGCGGCCAATCCCGCAGGGCATCCCTGAACAGCGCCGAAATACGCAGATCGACGATGATGTCGGTGAGATCGGCGGTCTGGCCGGCGGGCCCACTCCTCAGCCTGTCCAAGTCCTCGGGCTGATGGATGAGAATACATTTGCCGCCGAAAGCTTCGATGGCTTCCACCGTCACCGCCGCCGCGACACCCTGCGGCGCAATCAGCAGGACATTGGTGTGCTGCAGACAATGGCTCCTGCCGGAATCCGGCGTCTCGGCCGGTGCCGCGCCCGGGCGGAACACCAGCTTGAAGGTGCTGCCCTCCCCCCTGCGGCTCGAAACCGTGAGGTTGCCGCCGAACTCCCGCACGATGCGGGCGGAGATCGCAAGGCCGAGACCCGTGCCGGCGCTTCGTTGCGACAGCGGGCCAGCCTGCTCGAATTCCCCGAAGATGCGGGCCAGTTCCGCCTCACTCATGCCAGGGCCGGTATCTTCGACGGTGATCTGCAATTCGCCGTCGACCATCCGCGCCCGGATGACGACCCCGCCCACCTGCGTGAATTTCACAGCATTGCCGATGAGATTGAACAGGACCTGGCGCAGCCTTGCCGGATCGAAATCGAGATAATCGGGCACGTCAGGCGTGACGAAGGAGGCGATTTCGATGCCCTTTTCATGGGCGCGGTGGGCCAGCATCTCGACGATGCTTTCGATCAGCCGCCGCAGGTTTTCCGCGCGCGGATTGAGCCTGAAGCGGCCAGCCTCCATGGTCGAATAATCCAGCAAATCCTCGACAAGCTGTACCAGCGACTGGCCGGACTGTTTCATGCCGTCGAGATAATTGCGCTGTTCCTGATTGAGCTTCGTCTGCGACAGAAGGTGGTTCATGCCAAGCATGCCGGAAAGCGGCAGGCGGATTTCATGACTGACCGTGGCAAGCAGCCTCGCCTTTTCAGCATCGGCCTTTTCGGCGCGCAGGCGGGCATCTTCCCGTTCGGCCAGCGCAAGCCGTTCTTCTGTCACGTCTCTTGCGATACTGCTGATCATAAGACGGCTGCTTGCGAGATCGCGGGTTACCACATCGTGCCAGGAGAAGATGCGCTGACCGAACGGGGTCGCAATCTCCACATCATAGGCATGAACCTTGTCACCTGGGCGGAAAGCAATGCCGATCTCCTCGCAGCTCATGCCTTCAGGCGCCGTGCAACCGGTCATTTCACGAAAGACGCGGTTCGCCTCGACAATGCGCCGGTTCATGTTGCGGATCACGACGATATCGCCCATGGACTCCTGCATTTCGGCAATCAGCGAACGGTTTTGCGTTTGCCGCAGCCGGACATCCGAATAATCTGCTGGCAGCGTACCGGCAATCGGGAAAGATTTGCCAAAGAGCGCATAAAACAGGACGCCGACGAGCACGGCGCCAAAAAAGCAAGCGAGCGCGGCGGTGACGGCATAGGGCACTGCAAGTGCGATCAGGGCGGCAGTGAAGGCCCCCACCGATAGCGAAACGGCGACGTAAAGCGCAACCGCCCGGGCATCACTCGCATGTTCCTCTTCCGCAAGGCGCACTGTCTTATCGGCAATATCCGCCGCTGGGGCGGGCAGGCCGAGACCATCTGAAACTTTTTGCCGAAGTCGTGCCAGTTCGCTCATACACAACCGCTACCACGGCAGCGGTTTTGATATGTTTGGCTGAAACGCTAAAATTTTACTTTTTAGCCGCCCGGGCGTGCAGAAACTCGTCGAGAATGACGCAGGCTGCACCGATGGTTATGAAACTGTCAGCCAGATTGAACACCGCGAACGACCATGTCTGCGTGTGGAACAGGATATAGTCGATGACGTGACCGTAAAAAAAGCGGTCGAGAAGATTGCCGGCAGCACCCGCGATGATGAAGGCAAAACCGAGATGAGCGAAGGTGCGGTCAGCCGCCGTCTTGCGCCAGAGCCACAGAACGAAGACCACGATGACGAGGCGCATGCTGACGATGAACCAGCCGTGCATGTCCTCCAGCATCGAAAAGGCCACACCGAGATTGTATGTGCGGTAAAGCGCCAGAAACGGCATTACCGGAACCATCTCCTGCAGCGGCAGATAGGCCTCGACCAGCTGCTTGACGATCTGGTCCAGCACCAGTGCGGCAACGATCAGCGCAAAGGCCGGGCCGAATTTCGAGAACAACGCCGCTTTGGCCATTACGTCACCGGTGCAAGTTCGAGGAGATGTCGCCGTGCTTCAAACAGCATGACGGCGGTTGCGATGGCGAGGTTGAGACTATCGGCACGGCCCTGCTGGGGAATGCGCGCCAGCTGGTCCGCCTTGCCGGCCAGTTCCGGCGGCAGGCCGGATTGCTCGTTGCCCATCAAGATCACCACCGGTTTGCCGGCATAGTCGATCTTCCGATAATCCACGGAACCGGCAAGATGTGTGGCAACGACGCTGACATGAGCCGATTTTTTCCACGAGAGGAATTCCTCGACCGAAGCGCGGGCGACGGGCGTGGCAAAGACCGAGCCCATGGTGGCACGCACCGTTTCCAGCGAGAAGGGATCCGTGCAATCGCCCACCAGAATGACGCCCGAGGCGCCTGCTGCATCCGCCGTGCGGATGATGGTGCCGAGATTGCCGGGATCGCGCACACGGTCGAGCGCGATATAGGTCTCGCCCTTTTCCGGCCGGATATCCTTCAGCGGCTTCCATTTCTGTTCGAAAATACCGACGACCATCTGCGGATTGTCGCGGCGGGTGATCGAGGCGATGACCTTTTCGCTGACTTCGAGCACCAGACCGCCCGATGCGACGGTCTTTACCGCCGCCTGCTCCACCAGCGGCTTGCCCTTGGCGGCCTTGGCATAAACCAGCGTCTTGATCGTCCAGCCGAGTTCGAGCGCGTCGATGACCAGCTTCAGACCCTCAGCCATGAAGGTGCCGGTCTCTTCCCTGCCCTTTTTCTGGGTGAGCGCCTTGATGTCCTTGATGATGGGATTGGCAAGGCTCGTCACTTCCTTGACCTGGCCGACCCGGCGCGTGGTGTTTTCGCGCATGTCCTTCGTCATTTCGGCTCCCAGCGGCTGAACAGCGATGTGGAAAGCACGCGGCCCGGCGTCTTGCCGTCAAGCCCGGCCTCGCGAATGACCAGTTCGCCGGATGCGACGACACCGCCGGCACCGCGCATGGTTTCGCGCATCAGCTCATGCATCGAATAGAAGCTGGCCCGGATGGAATAGGCCGTCAGCACCAGACCGAGCGCCTTGGGTGAGAGGATTTCCCGGCAGATATCGAGCATCAGCGGCAGATGGTCGAACAATTGCCAGACTTCACCATGGGTGCCGCGGCCGAATTTCGGCGGGTCGGTGAGGATGATGTCGTAGGTATTGCCGCGGCGTTCTTCCCGCTGGATGAACTTCATCGCGTCTTCGCAAATCCAGCGGATCGGCGCCTGTTCGAGCCCGGCGAGCGCCTGATTTTCCTTCGCCCAGCCGATCGCCTTCTTGGAGGCGTCGACATGGGTGACTTCGGCACCAGCCGCCGCCGCAACCAGCGAGGCGACGCCGGTGTAACCGAACAGGTTGAGCACTTTCAGCGGCCGGTCGGCCGTCTCGACGGCATGTTTCAGCCATTCCCAATGCACGATCTGTTCCGGAAAGACCCCGACATGCCGAAACGCCGTGAAGCGTCCAAGAAAATCAACACCCAGCAGGGACAATGGCCAGGTTTCGCCCAGCGCCGCCTTTGGAAAGCGCCAGCGGCCCATACCGTCTTCATCCGTATCGCCGGTAAAGATGGCATCGGCATTCTGCCACACGCGGTCGGGAACGGAAGGCTGCCAGAGAGCCTGCGCCTCCGGACGGACGATACGGTAATCGCCATATTGTTCGAGCTTCAGGCCGTTGCCGCTGTCGATGAGGTGAAAATCACCCGCGCCACTCGATTCCAGAATGACGGGAACCTGTTCTGCGGGCAATTCTCCGGTGCGCTGCTTGAGGGGACGCGGAGGCACCTGCTCAAGGGCGGGCGCTGCGGTAACCTTTTCCTTCGGCGTGGCTTTCGGCACGCTACGCACCGCATCGGGCTCGCGCTTTTTCGGCGCGGCATCCGCACGGCGTGCCGGCTTTGCGGCATGAACCTGTTTTTTTTCGCTCCCGGCGCGCGCGCGATTGCCCGGCCGGCTGTCTTTTTTCTTCAATGGAATCTTTCCGCTTCTGCCCGCGTGTTATTGCGCAGCAAATAGCATTACACGCGGCACTCGCCTAGAGCCGGAACAAATGTCGGCGCCATCACTTTGCCGGGAGCTGTCCCGCATGCGGCGGCTGTCCGGTAGCGGCGGCTTTCTGGCGGTTCGCTTCCTCGTGCCAGCGGACGGCCTCTTTCGCTTCGATACGGGCGCGTTTGCGATGTTTGCCCTGGGCGAACCAGGTGGCCGCCGACCCCAGCAGAACACCAGAAATGACCGCCAGAAACAGGAAGACGAAAAATGGCGCGGTGAAGGACAGCACGCCATCTTCCGGTCGGAACGGATTGAGCGCCAGCGTCACGGACTGACGATTGGCCACGCACAGGATGACGAGGATGATCGCCAGCGGAAGCAGGATGATGAGGTTGATGATTTTTTTCGACATCCGACAATACTCCATCGCTGCGGGCGTTCCGCCGGCTCCTTTTCAGTCGCCCGGCGTCAAGAACGATCAATCGTCCTCTTCGTCGCCCATACCCGGGTTCAGCCGCTCGCGCAGTTCCTTGCCCGTCTTGAAGAAAGGCACCCATTTTTCCTCGACGAAAACCGACTCACCCGTGCGCGGGTTCCGGCCCGAGCGGGACGGACGGTTCTTCACCGAAAATGCGCCGAAACCGCGAAGCTCGACACGATTTCCCGCCGCCAGGGCATCGGTGATTTCATCCAGCACCGCATTGACGATGTTTTCCACGTCGCGGTGATAAAGGTGCGGGTTACGCGCAGCAACGATCTGCACCAGTTCAGACTTGATCACGGTTGCCCCCTGAAAGAATTGGATTTTTAACGCGGCTCAACCTGCCAAACGGAAACAAGACCGTCAAGAAACAACTTGTCCGCACCGAGCTGGCTGGGGCCTGCGAAGGGAATTAAATCGTCATATCCCAGAAGTTTCGCTATTTGCGCAACACTGAAAAGCGCAAAAGGCGAACGGGACGACGGCGCACGCCATTCGACGATCGGCAAATCCTTGGCCACACCACGGGTTTCGAAATAGCTGCGAACTTCCTTTTCGCCGCCGAGCGTGTCGACCAGCTTGTTGGCGAGCGCCTGCCTGCCGGTGAAAATCGACCCATCCGCCAGTTTCAGCACGTCTTCGCGCGGCAACTTGCGGCGATCTGCCACAAGATCGACGAACCAGCCGTAGCTATCCATCACCATGGCACGGATCATCGTCTTCGCCTCCTCCGGCGCCTCGTGGAAAGGCGAAGGCTCCGCCTTCATCGGTGACGACTTGATTTCCTGCAGCGAGACGCCGAGCTTTTCCATAAGCTGGCCAAGCTGGGGGTACTGGAAGATAACGCCGATCGAGCCGGTGATGGAGGTTTCGCCGGCGACAATGACATCGCCTGCCGACGCGATCATATAACCTGCGGAAGCGGCGAGCGTGCGTACATCCGAGACAACCGGCTTCTTTTCCGCGACGCCTCTGATGGCCTTGAAGATGCGCTCACCGCCATAGGTGGTGCCGCCCGGCGAGGAAATCGAAACGATCAGGCCTTTGACATTGTCGCTCTTGGCGATCTTGTCGAGCCGCTCAAGAAGTTCGGTATTGTCGGTGATCAGGCCGGAGATCTCGATGCGGGCAATATGGGGCTTCGCACTTTGCTGCGGTCCATCCCATAAAAACCGGTAAAGGCCGAAGGCGCCGGCGACGAGCAGGAGAACGGCGGCAATCCGCCAGAAAGTCAGCTTGCGGCGCAACCGCCTGCGATCCGCTATCGCCATATTGTCCATAGAAACCTCTGTCATCCGCTCTTGCGCTTCAGGCCATATGGTTCTTCTAACGCGAAGCCGCAAGGAAACAATAAGGAAACCAGAATTACGATAAAATTCGCATTTCCCTTGCACCTCTCCAGACAAAAACCATATTGGCAGGACAAAGCACTCGTGCCAAACACATTTAGATAGATACACAAGCTTCGATTGCGCGCCAGAATGGCGCCGGGGAAGCATTCCGGACCCACTCTTATGCTCGAAAGACTCCGCGAACCCGCGCCAGCATTTTCGCTGCCCAATGACCAGAACGGCGCCTATGACACCGCGCTGAGGCATTCTGCGCGCGTGAAGCGGCTCAAAATCATTCTGCCGCTCAGCGCGGCGATCATTTCGCTCGCCTTCATCGCTGTTTCCGTCATCCGAACCTGGGCGCCCGACGAGGTCTCGCTTGAAAGCGCGCGAATTGAAGACGGCAAGATTGTGATGGAAAAACCTGCCGTTGCCGGCCGCAACGAGAAGGGGATCGATTATTCCATGAACGCCGACCGTGCGTTGCAGGACATCGCCAACCCCAATCTCATGACGCTTGAGAAAGTTCTGGCGGCAGTGCCTGTCAATGACAGCGTCGCGCAGGTGATCGCCCAGGAAGGCATTTTCGACCGGGCGACCAACACGCTGAAGATGACCGCACCTTTTGACATCAATCTCAGCAATGGCATACAAGCGAAGTTCCAGTCTGCGGATGTCGATCTGAAGGCCGGAAAAATGAGCAGCAAAGAGCCGGTTTCAATCAAAACAAACGACGGCTCGATTGTTGCGCAATCGATTGACATCGCCGATAATGGCAAGACAATTACATTTTCGGGGCAGGTACGGGCACGTATCGCTGCATCCAATATCAAGAATGAAGGCAAGTGAGAGCCCGGTCCAGATGATGCAAATTTCCCGTCCCATTTCCCTTGGCAAATCCGCAGGCCGTGCAGCCGCAGGTCTTGTGTTTTCTTGTCTTGCAACTGTGGCTTTCGCCCAGAACACCACCAGCAACATGCAGGGCGTCAAGCTCTCCGGCGACCAGCCGATCGCGATTGAAAGCGATCAGCTCGAGATTCGCGATCAGGAGCGCAAGGCCTATTTCACCGGTAATGTGAAGGTTGTGCAGGGTACGACCACCCTTCAGGCCGGCAAGATGACGGTGAACTACAAGGGCGAAGGTTCCTCGCTCACCAGTGGCGACGCCAATATCGAAAAAATCTTCGTCGACAATAATGTCTACCTGACGTCCGAGACCCAGAAGGCGACGGCCGATCACGGCGAATTCGACATGGCGGCGCAGACCTTCATTCTCACCGGCAAGCAGGTTGTGCTGTCCGAGGGCACGAATGTCTTCACCGGCTGCAAGCTCACCGTTCTGATGAATACGGGGCAGGCCAAGCTCGAAAGCTGCGGCGGCCCTGTCCGGATCATGCTCGATCCGAAATCGCAGAAAAAACAGTAGTCTTTCCTCGTGAAGATACCCTCGATCTCAAAGATATTCGGCGGCGGGCGCAGCCGATCCGCGGACGCGGCCTCGCCGGCGGACAAGACCCCCTATCAGGGCACGCTGATCGCGCATGGCCTGACGAAGACGTATAATACCCGTCGTGTCGTCAATGGCGTCTCGCTGGTCGTACGCCGTGGAGAAGCCGTTGGGCTGCTTGGCCCGAACGGCGCCGGCAAGACCACCTGTTTTTACATGATCACGGGGCTGGTGCCCGTCGATACCGGCAAGATCGCCATCAACGGCAATGATGTGACGACCATGCCGATGTACAGGCGTGCCCGTCTCGGCGTCGGCTACCTGCCGCAGGAAGCTTCGATTTTCCGCGGACTGACGGTTGAGGAAAACATCCGCGCCGTGCTGGAAGTACATGAGCCGGACGCAGCCAAGCGCAACCGCAAGCTCGATGAGCTTCTGGAAGAGTTCCACATCGCGCAGCTGCGCAAATCGCCTGCCGTGGCGCTTTCGGGTGGCGAGCGGCGTCGTCTGGAAATTGCGCGCGCGCTGGCGACCGATCCGACGTTCATGCTGCTGGATGAACCCTTCGCGGGCGTCGATCCGATTTCGGTCAGCGATATTCAGAATCTTGTCAGGCACCTGACGGCGCGTGGCATTGGCGTTCTCGTAACTGACCATAATGTCCGTGAAACGCTCGGCCTCATCGACCGCGCCTATATCATCCATGCCGGCGAAGTGCTGACGCATGGACGTCCTGACGACATCGTCAACAATCCGGACGTACGCCGTCTCTATCTCGGCAATAATTTCAGCCTTTGAAGTATAGGGCGCGAAAGATTCTTCATCGCGCCCCACCCTGACGCTTGACCAAACAAGATAAAAAAGCAATTTTTGGGCCAAGTTCTGCCGTCTCAGCAAAATTTCTGGAAAATCAGGCGGCAGAGAAGCTTTAAGGGGAGTTTCGCGTCCGCCATGGCATTGTCTGCCAGCCTTTTGCTGCGTCAAAACCAGTCTCTCGTGATGACACCGCAACTGATGCAGTCCATCCAGCTGCTTCAGATGACGCATTTCGAGCTGACGCAGTTCATCGCGCAGGAGGTGGAGCGTAACCCGTTGCTGGAAATTGCGGCAAACGATGGCGATTTGAGCAGCGATGCCCCGGTGGAGACGGAGAGTTTCGGCGACGCGGATGGCGAAGGCTCGGAAAGATCCGCCACGGTGACGTCCGACAGCGACGACTGGTATGGCGACCGCGCCGCAAATCTCGGCGAGCAACTGGACACCAGCTTCGAAAACGTCTTTCCGGATGATGGCGAGCCGAGAAAAGCCGATGCGCCCGAACTGGCCGGCCAATGGAAATCCATGCCGGGACAGGAGTCGGGGGAAAGCTACGATCTCGACGACTTCGTCGCGGCCAGACAGAGCCTTAGCGATCATCTCTATCAGCAACTGCCGCTCGCCATATCCGCAGCCGAGGACAGGATGATTGCCGATGCGCTGATCGGCCAGCTCGATGAGACCGGTTATATCGCCGCCGATGCCGTCGACGACGTCGCCGAACGGCTGGGTGCGGCCCCATCGGTGGTCGAGCACGTTCTGAAGACGCTTCAGGGTTTTGATCCGCCGGGCATCTTTTCCCGTTCCTTGAGCGAATGTCTGGCGATCCAGCTCGCGCAGAAGGACCGGCTCGACCCGGCCATGCGGGTTTTTGTCGATAATCTCGAGCTTCTGGCGAAACGCGATTTCGCCTCCTTAAAAAAACTCTGCGGCGTCGATGAGGAAGACCTTCTCGACATGCTGGCGGAAATCCGCACGCTCAACCCACGCCCTGGTGCCGGTTACGACTCGATGGTTTCGGAAACCATCGTCCCTGACATCATCGTCCGCCCCTCCTCCGCCGGTGGCTGGCTGGTGGAGATCAATCCCGACACCCTGCCGCGCGTGCTCATCAACCAGAGCTACTTTGCGGAGGTTTCAAAACACAAGGCGCGTGCAGGAGAGGATCAGGATTTTCTGTCCGAATGCATGCAGACGGCCCATTGGCTGACCCGCAGCCTCGACCAGCGCGCCCGGACGATCATGAAGGTGGCGAGCGAAATCGTGCGCCAGCAGGATGCCTTCCTCGTCAACGGCGTTGATCAATTGCGCCCGCTGAACCTGAAGACGGTGGCCGACGCCATCAAGATGCATGAATCCACCGTCAGCCGGGTGACGTCGAAGAAATACATGCTGACGCCGCGGGGGCTGTTCGAGCTCAAATATTTCTTCAGCGTGTCGATCAGCGCCGTTGAAGGCGGCGACAGCCATTCGGCGGAAGCGGTGCGCCACCGCATCAAGGCCATGATCGCGCAGGAGGCCGCCGAGGCGGTCCTTTCGGACGACGATATCGTCGACAATCTGAAAAAGGGCGGCATCGATATCGCCCGCCGCACCGTCGCCAAATATCGCGAGGCGATGAACATTCCCTCTTCCGTTCAGAGGCGCCGGGAAAAGAAGGCACTGGCCAAGCTTTCCGCCTTCTGAGCAATGAACCCGATCACGTTTATAGCGGTTTTTTGCCGCACCATTGACTCTTGCCACGCCAAGGGCTAGAAGCCCGCCGCACACGTAAGCAAGGTCATTTGTAACGGATTCACCTCCACCGTCCATGGGCGTAAAATTCGAATGAGGGCTTTTTAAGGTCTTCGAAACGCTTGGATGCGCGCGCGGCTTGACGTAAGCTGGTACTCGCAAATCACTACAAAAAGGAAAATTTCCATGAGTGTGCGTGTATCTGGTAAACATATGGAGATCGGTGAATCTTTCCGTCAGCGGATCGAGGACAATATAGGTCTGGCAGTTACCAAATACTTCGATGGGGGGTATTCAGGCCAGGTAACCGTGGAGAAGTCCGGATCGCGTTTTGCCGCCGATTGCAAGCTGCATCTCGATACGGGCGTTGTATTGCATGCGGCGGGTCAGGCGAATGATCCGCAAGCCAGCTTCGACGCTGCCGCAGAGCGGATCGAGAAGCGCCTGCGTCGTTACAAGCGCAAGCTCAAGGACCACCACAATGGTTCGAATGGCGTGTCGCAGGAAATCGCCTATACGGTGATGGATGCTATTCCCGATGAGGACCACGAGGTCCCCGAGGACTACGCACCCACCATTGTGGCGGAGAGTTCGAAACAGATTAAAACCATGTCAGTCGCCAGCGCCGTGATGGCGCTCGACATGACCGACGAGCCGGTTCTGCTGTTCCGCAGCCCCGGCAAGGAATATCTCAACATCGTCTATCGGCGTCATGACGGCAATATTGGCTGGATCGACGCGGAAACGATCAAGAGCTGAACAGTCTGACAAGACGTGGGAGGCAGGGCGCAAAAGCGCATCTGCCTCCTGCATCGTCTCGATGGCATGAAGGAAAAAGAGAATGGCGTTGGCAGATTTGCTGCAACAAGATGCGATTATTCCCGCCCTCAAGGTGAATTCCAAAAAGCAGTTGCTTCAGGAGCTGGCCGCAAAGGCAGCCAGAATTACCGGAGTCTCGGAACGGGAAGTTTTCGACGTCATCCTCCAGCGTGAGAAACTCGGCTCCACCGGTGTGGGCCATGGCATTGCCATTCCGCATGGCAAGCTCAACAGCATTCATCAGATCACCGGTGTTTTCGCGCGCCTTGAAACGCCGGTCGATTTCGAAGCCCTGGACGACCAGCCGGTCGATCTGGTTTTCCTGCTGCTCGCGCCAGAAGGCGCCGGCGCGGATCACCTGAAGGCGCTGTCGCGCATTGCGCGGGCGCTACGCGACCCCGAGCTGGTGGCCAAGCTGCGCGCCACCGATTCCGACACCGCAATCTACGCTTTCCTCAATCAGGAGCAGGCGACGGCGGCTTGATCGCGGTGTAACTCCCTTCAGTTTAACGGCAATAAAAAACGCGCCCGGAAGGCGCGTTTTTTATGTCGTAGGGATAGATGCGTCACGCATCCTTTTCATTGAGAGACGATGTGCCCGGCTCGGCCGATGCCGCGGTCTCCGCCTTCGGGCCGCCCTTGGCTACACCGACCATGGCGGGACGCAGAACGCGGTCACCAATGGTGAAGCCGGCCTGAACCACCTGCAGCACGGTATTGTTGGGAACCGCCGTGTTCGGAATTTCAAACATGGCCTGATGGAAATTCGGGTCGAATTTCTGGCCCTCGGCGTCGATCTTCCTCACGCCATGGCGTTCCAGTGTCGACAGCATCGAGCGCTCGGTCATCTCGACACCCTCGATCAGGCCGTTGAGACCGGCTTCGCCATTGGTCTTGAGTTCGTCCGGAATGGCTTCCAGCGCGCGGCGAAGATTATCGGAAACGGCGAGCATGTCGCGCGCGAAACCGGCCAGCGAATAGGCCTTGGCGTCCTTGACATCACGTTCCGTGCGACGGCGAAGATTGTCCATCTCGGCCGCAAGGCGCAGGAATTTGTCGCGCAGATCGGCATTTTCGGCTTTCAGCAGTTCGACCGGATCGGGTTCGGCAGCATCGATCGGCTCTTCCCCGGCAAGCGCGGGTTCGACAAACTCTTCGGCGACGTCCGCGTCAGGTCCGGGCTTTTTTGTATCGTCGGTCATGACGTTCTCCAGATTTGAATGTTGTTGGTTGCGCCCGATATCGAGCTTTGACGGGCAAAAATCAAGGCTTGCGGTGAAAAGCTTGCCGCATTCTCTGACCTTGCAGGTGTGTCCTATCTCTGTTTGCGGGAAAGGCGCGCCATGATCTGCGCGGTGTAATCCACCATCGGCACGATACGGGCATAGTTCAGCCTGGTCGGCCCGATGACACCCACGGCACCCACGACACGATTGTCCTCATCGCGATAGGGCGCGACGATGAGAGAGGAACCGGAGAGCGAAAACAGCTTGTTTTCAGAGCCGATGAAAATCCTGACCCCCGATCCGGTTTCGGCGAGATTGAGGATCTCGATCAGATTTTCCTTGCGCTCGAGATCGTCGAACAGCATGCGTACCCGATCGATATCTTCCTCACCGGCCAGGCCCTCGAGCAGGTTGGAGCGGCCGCGCACGATAAGCCGGCCGAGCTTGCCTTCCTCATTGTCGCCGGCCCATACCGCGAGACCACGTTCCACGAGATCCTGCGCCAGCATGCCGAGTTCCGATTGCAGCTCCGCACGTTGCGTCTGAAACTGACCGCGCAGCTCCTGCAGCGTCTGGCCGGAGAGATGGGCGTTGATGAAATTCGCAGCCTCGGTCAATTGCGAGGAGGAAATGCCTGAAGGCAATTCGATGATGCGGTTTTCGACCTGATTGTGGTCGCCAACCAGCACGGCGAGCGCCTTGGTAGGCTCCAGCCTGATGAATTCGACATGTTTGAGGATGACATCATTCTTGGCCGTCAGCACGAGGCCAGCGCCGCGCGACATGCCTGAAAGCATGCGGCTCGCTTCCGTCAACAAGCCTTCCAGCGATTGTTCGTGGCCGGCGACCGGCCCGATCTGCCGGTCGATAGTCGCTCTTTCCTCCGCCGGCAGATCGCCCACCTGCATGAAGGCATCAACGAAGAAGCGCAGCCCCGTCTGCGTGGGCAGGCGCCCGGCGCTGATATGCGGCGAATAGATGAGACCGAGTTCCTCAAGGTCGCTCATGACGTTGCGGACGGAGGCCGGGGAAAGCGACATCGGTAAAAGCCGCGACAGGCTGCGCGATCCGAGCGGCTCGCCCGTATCGAGATAACCCTCAACGATGCGCCGGAAAATTTCCCGAGACCGTTCATCCAGCAATGATGCCTGATCTTTTGATAGCGGTGCGGAAAAACCCATTTCGTCCGTTCTTTGTCGTTCAAACCAGCTCGCATCAATATAATGCGTTGCAACGCCGCGGCAAAATGGAAATTGGCTTTGCAAAAGCCCGGAGCGCACCTTAGAAGGCAGGAACCAACATGGAGAGTGGATCATATGCGGCCTTCAGGCAGAAAAACCGACCAGATGCGCAAGGTTTCCTTCGAGCGCAATTTCTCGAAACATGCCGAAGGCTCCTGTCTCGTGAAATTCGGCGACACGCATGTGCTCGTCACCGCCAGCCTTGAGGAAAAGACGCCGCCATGGCTGCGCAACAGCGGCAAGGGCTGGGTCACCGCCGAATACGGCATGCTGCCGCGCTCCACCCATGAGCGCATGAAGCGCGAAGCCGCCGCCGGCAAGCAGGGTGGCCGCACCCAGGAAATCCAGCGCCTCATCGGCCGCTCGCTGCGCGCCGTTGTCGACCTTCAGGCACTTGGCGAACGCCAGATCAGCATCGACTGCGATGTCATCCAGGCCGATGGCGGCACCCGCACGGCCTCCATCACCGGCGCATGGATTGCGCTCCACGATTGCCTGAAATGGATGGAAACCCGCAACATGATCAAGGTCGAGAAGGTTCTGAAGGACCATATCGCCGCGATCTCCTGCGGTATCTTCGCCAACCAGCCGGTGATCGATCTCGATTATCTGGAAGACTCTTCCGCCGAAACCGACGCGAATTTCGTCATCACCGGCTCCGGCGGCATCGTCGAGGTGCAGGGAACGGCGGAAGGCGCGCCCTTCTCCGAGGAAGAATTCCTGACGCTGCTCGGTCTTGCCAAGGCCGGATGCAGCGAACTGGTTGCCCTTCAGAAACAGGCGATTGCCTGAGCCGACAGGAAAGTACCATGCGCAAGCTCGATACCAGAACGATCGTCGTCGCCAGCCATAACAAGGGCAAGATCGCCGAAATCGCCGATCTGATCGGGCCTTTCGGTTTCTCCGCCAAATCGGCGGCGGAGCTGAACTTCTCGGAGCCGGATGAGACGGGCACCACCTTCGAGGAAAATGCCGCCATCAAGGCGCTCGCCTCCGCGAAGGCATCGGGTCTTCCGGCTTTGTCCGACGATTCCGGTCTGGTCATCGATGCGCTTGACGGTGCGCCTGGCGTCTATACCGCCAATTGGGCGGAGACGGCCGACGGTACGCGCGATTTCGCCATGGCGATGCAGAAGGTCGAGGATGCGCTGGCCGAGCGTGGCGCATCGAAGCCGGAAGATCGTACCGGTCGCTTCGTCAGCGTGCTGTGCCTGGCCTGGCCGGATGGGCATGTCGAATATTTCCGTGGCGAGGTGGAAGGCACGGTGGTATGGCCGCCGCGCGGAACGAGCGGTTTCGGTTATGATCCCGTCTTTAAACCCGAGGGATACGACACCACATTCGGCGAAATGAGCGCGGATGAAAAACACGGCTGGAAACATGGCGACGCCTTCGCACTGTCGCACCGCGCCCGGGCGTTCAAAAAATTCGTAGAAACCTGCCTGGAGGCATGAACCCGATGGTCGGGGAGCACCAACTTTCTGCCCCCGGCGCATCGCTTCTGCCGGATACGGGCGATCCCGGTTTCGGGATCTATCTGCACTGGCCCTTTTGCGCGGCCAAATGCCCCTATTGCGATTTCAACAGCCATGTCCGCCACCGGCCGGTGGATCAGGAACGGTTTACCGCGGCCTTTCTCCGTGAAATGGAACATATGCGGACGCTGAGCGGCCCGCGCGTGGTCACCAGCATCTTCATGGGCGGCGGCACGCCATCGCTGATGGACCCGCAGACGGTTGGCGCGCTGCTGGATGGCATCTCGCGCTTCTGGCATGTGCCTGATGGCATCGAGATCACCATGGAAGCCAATCCTTCCAGCGTCGAGGCCGAACGGTTTCGCGGTTACCGGGCGGCAGGCGTCAATCGTGTCTCGCTCGGCGTGCAGGCTCTGAACGACCGGGACCTGAAATTCCTCGGCCGCCTGCATGATGTTGCCGACGCCCTGAAAGCCATCCGGCTGGCGCGGGAGATTTTTCCGCGCATGTCCTTCGATCTCATCTATGCCCGTCCGAACCAGACGGTGGCCGAATGGGACGCCGAACTGAAGGAGGCTGTCTCTTATGCTGTCGACCATCTGTCGCTCTATCAGCTGACCATCGAAGAGGGCACGCCCTTTTACGGGCTGCACAAGGCCGGCAAGCTCATCGTGCCGGATGGCGAACACTCGGCCGTGCTCTATGAAGCGACGCAGGAAATCACCGAGCGTTACGGCATGCCGGCCTATGAGGTTTCCAACCACGCCCGGCCGGGCGCCGAAAGCCGCCATAACCTCACCTACTGGCGGTATGGCGATTACGCCGGCATCGGCCCCGGTGCGCATGGACGCCTGACACGTGGCGCTTCCAAGCTCGCCACCGCCACCGAGCGGCACCCCGAGACCTGGCTCGAAACCGTTGAGCGGGAAGGCCATGGCATGGTCGATCAGGAATTGCTCGGTGTCGATGAACAGGCTGATGAATTGCTGCTGATGGGCCTTCGCCTGCGCGAGGGCATCGATCTCGCCCGCTGGAGCGATCTTTCCGGCCGTGACCTCGACCCGGAAAAGGAGGAGTTTCTCCTCCAGCACGGTTTCGTGGAAAGGCTCGGCAATTCCCGCCTGCGCTGCACCCCTTCCGGCATGCTTATTCTTGATGCCGTGGTGGCCGATCTCGCCTGCTGAGGCCAGCGCCACCCGGCTTGAACCCGATAAACGAGAATTCAATAAAAAAGCGGCCCGAAGGCCGCTTTTTTCATGCGTTGTTTTCGTTGATCAGGCGTTTCAGCAGCTCAACCTCGTGGCCGAGCTTCGTATCGCCCGAAATCAGTTCCTCGATCTTGCGCACCGCATGCAGAACCGTGGTGTGATCGCGACCACCGAAACGGCGACCGATCTCCGGGAAGGAGCGCGGCGTCAGCATCTTGGCCAGATACATGGCGATCTGGCGCGGCTTGACGATGACGCGGGTGCGGCGGTTGGACACCAGTTCCTGCCGCGACACATTATAGTGCTTGGCAACGATGCGCTGAATATCCTCGATGCGCACACGCTTTGCCTCACCCGTCCCAACAAGATGCGACAGCAGCTCATCCACGCGGTCCACCGAGAGGTTCGGCTCGAAAGAGCGACGGAACATCAGCTGGTTGAAGGCACCTTCGAGTTCGCGACCGCTTGCCGTTACGCTTTTCGCCACATGGGTGAGGATTTCGTCGGAAATCTCGAAGGACGGATCGTCCTGACGTGCAGAGCCGAGGCGGCGGTTGAGCATTTCATAACGCATGTCGTAATCGGGACCTTCGATCTCGATCGCCATGCCGCCCTGAAGACGGGAACGAACACGCGGATCGAGCGATTCCAGCTCCCAGGGCGCACGGTCAGCCGCAACCACGACCTGCTTGGCGCTGTCGAGCAGCATGTTCAGCAGGTGGCAGAATTCGTGCTGGATCATCTTGCCCTGCAGGAACTGCATGTCGTCGATGACGAGCAGGTCGATATTGCGCAGCGTGTCCTTCAGCGTCAGCGCGTCATTGTCGCGGATCGCAGTCGCGAAACGCCACATGAAATATTCAGCCGTCAGATAGACCACGCGCGGATTGCGCGGGCTGTCGATGGCAGCATTGGCGATTGCCTGCAGCAGATGCGTCTTGCCGAGGCCGACACCCGCATGAATGAACAGCGGGTTGAAGCGCACGGCACCGGCACCGGCTTCGGCGATCGTCTTTGCGGCCGCAAGCGCGACGCGGTTGGACGAGCCTTCGACAAAGGTATCGAAGGTGAAACGTGTGTCGAGCGGCGAACCGAAGAGTGGCCCGGAACCGCCCTGACGCAGGGTCGCCTGCGAAGCCGCAGGCTGCGCGGCAGGTGTCGCGGGCTGCGACGGAATGAAGGACTTGTTACGCGAAGCCGCACCGATCTCCTGAACGGGCTGCGCCCGTTCCTCAGCCTGCGCCGGACGAACCGGGCGGCTCGCCGAGCGGACAAGAATCTCCACCTTCAGCACATCCGGATCCTCGCTCTGGACGAGGTTGGTGATCAGGTCCATGTAACGGTTGTTGATCCAGGACTTCAGAAAGGTCGTCGGAACGGTAAAACGGACGACGCTTTTCGAAACGGAATGGAGTTTGAGCCGTGCGAACCAGCTTGCATAGACCTCCGGACCAACCTGTGCCTTGAGCCGCGCGCTAAAACGTTCAAACAGCGCATCGTGCGTCATTGCCGATTTGTCCCCTGCCGCATCTGAGCAAGCTGCATCACATGCCTTTGGTGCGCGGTCCCCATCAGCCACCGCACCCATCGCCAAATTCAATTGCATATTGCCGCCTTTCAAATTGCCAATCATAGCCTGACGATCAAAGATCGACCGCCAGGGATCCCCCTCGTTTATTTCTGCCCCCAGCGTTCCCCTCGAAAGAACGTCAAAGGCGACTACTCGTTTGCGAGTCGGTTATCCCATTTCCCTCCCCCTCATGGAGAGGCCTGCGACACGCTAAAAACGCTCCTTTCGTTACAACCTTAAGGCGCATTCTTGAGGACAAAAAACTCCAGCCCGTTCCGGAGACCGAAACGGCACAAAAAGCTCCATGACCTGAAAAAACGGACCTCGAAAGACCCGCCAGCAAGAAGGTGAATATCGTCGATACGATCATCGAGATAATCTGTGGACTGAGATCCGCACCCCTTGTTGAAATGCATTTAGGCAGGATCGTGGGGAGAGATCAATGGCGTTTTTTCTGCAAAAACTCAGATCGGCCATTGACTCACAAAGGCCGTTTTGCATCACCGATGAGGTGCGAAGCAGAATCGCTTATGAATCAATGAGATTCAATTTTGGCAATTTTTGAGAGCTGATTTTGGCAAAAAAATAAAAATCTTCTTGACTCAAAACTAGCCGCGACTTCCGTAGAGAAAGCCCTCGAGTTTTCCAGAGACCTCCAACAAGTCATTGTTTTTACTGAAATTTTCCTGTCGTCCATCTGACACGCGTTTGTCACGTTACGGCAGCAATGGTTAACGGGCAGTTAGAATCACAAAAAGCCCGGTCAAAAGACCAGGCTTTTTGAATAATTATTTGTGATTAGCCGGATTAGGCGGAAAGAGCCTTAACGCGCTGCGCGAGACGCGACACCTTGCGGGATGCGGTGTTGCCATGCAGAACGCCGCGGGTAGCTGCGCGCTGAATCTCGGGCTGAGCTGCCTTCAGAGCTTCGGTGGCGATTGCGAGATCGCCGGTAGCGATTGCTTCCTCGACCTTGCGGATGAAGCCGCGAACGCGCGAACGGCGAGCCTTGTTGACTGCGGTACGGCGAGCGATCTTGCGGGTCGCCTTTTTCGCCGAAGTTGTATTGGCCATGTATGCCTCTCTTCGAATTCAAACCAAATTCCGCAACCATAGGATCGGGTCGTTCGAAGACCTCACGTAACCCAAGAATGCGGGAGTAATTTCGGACAAGCCGGATGGCTTTCCTTAACCGTGGGCGGGCATATACCGCTAAAGCGCACCCCCGTCAACGCGCAAAACGCTTAAAAGCGCCGATATTCCGAATCCTTAGCGATTCCGGAAAGCGGGTTTGCGCTTTTCAACGAAGGCGGCCATGCCCTCCTTTTGATCCACTGTCGCAAAGAGCGACTGGAAGGCACGTCTTTCATATCTCAGTCCTTCCGCAAGCGGCACCTCAAAGGAGCGATTGACGCTTTCCTTGGCCATCAGAACGGAAGCACGCGACAACGAGGCAATGCGGGTTGCGGCCTCCACCGCCACCTCCATGAGATCTGCAGCCGGCACGATCCGCGACACGAGGCCGGCGCGCTCGGCTTCCGCCGCATCCATCATACGGCCGGTCAGAACGAGGTCCATGGCCTTCGCCTTGCCCACCGCCCGGGTCAGCCGCTGTGAACCGCCCATTCCGGGAATGACACCGAGGGTGATTTCCGGCTGGCCGAACTTCGCCGTATCCGAAGCGATGATGAAGTCACACATCATCGCCAGTTCACAGCCGCCGCCGAGCGCAAAGCCGGAAACGGCAGCTATGACCGGCTTGCGGGTGGCCGCAACCTCGTCCCAGCCGCCGAGAAAGTCGCCGACATAGGCATCGACAAAATCCAGCCCCTGCATTTCCTTGATGTCAGCGCCTGCGGCAAATGCCTTTTCCGAACCGGTGATGATGATGGCGCCAATGGAATCATCGGCGGAGAATGAAGACAGAATGTGCCGCAGCTCTTTCAGAAGCACCGAATTGAGGGCGTTGAGCGCCTTGGGGCGGTTGAGCGTGATGACGCCCACCTCATCGCGTTTCTCGACCAGTATCATTTCATAGTCCACGGCAATCTCCCCTTCCGGCACTCCGGCTCCGTTACTTCTGGCAGGCGGCGCAATAAAAGGTCGAACGACCGGCCTGCACCACCCTCTCAACCGTACCCCCGCAGCCGGGTGTCCGGCAAGGCTGGCCTTCCTGATCGTAGACCGAAAAGGAATGCTGGAAATAACCGAGCGTTCCATCCGTCTGTATATGGTCGCGCAGGGAGGAGCCGCCGGCAGCGATGGCATCGGCAATCACGTCGCGGATTCTCTCCGTCAGATCGCTGAGCTGCGCTTTGGGCTTGCCGCCTTTCGTCACCAGCGTCCCCGCCGCCCGCAAGGGCGAAAGATGGGCGCGCCACAGCGCCTCGCAGACATAGATATTGCCGAGGCCGGCAATGACCTTCTGGTCCAGAAGCGTGGATTTCAGGGGCTGGCTTTTGCCCTCAAACCGGCTTGCCAGATAATCTGCGCTCAGCGCATTACCCGTCGGCTCCGGTCCAAGCTCCGCGAAAGCGGGGTAAAGATCGAGCTTGTTGCGCTCCACCAGATGCATGAAACCGAAGCGGCGCGGATCGTTATAGATGACGCAGACGCGTTCCTCTCCCTTATCCAGATGAAAGACGACATGGTCATGCTTGCCGTCTTTCGAGCGGGCATAATGAAACGCGCCGGGCGCTTCGCCGCCCTCGCCCTTTTCCGCCTCGATGCGGAACGAGCCGGACATGCCGAGATGGGACACGATCGTCAGCCCGCCCTCCAGCTCGATGAGAAGATATTTCGCCCTGCGCCCGAGCGATATGATCGTCTTTCCCTCAATGAGCCCTGCGAAATCCGCAGGAAACGGAAAACGCAGATCGGGGCGGCCGAGATGGAGCTTGCGGACCCTTGCACCTTCCATGGCGGGTGCGAGGCCGCGTCTGACGGTTTCGACTTCTGGCAATTCTGGCATCTGGCTTATCCGGCAGTTTATCGTTAGGACCATGTGGTCTATACAGTGCACGCGAAATGTCGCGCCCAGGCGATGCGGCAACAGATAGCGTTGCCATGGCGTTTCCGCTATGGTCCGCCACGCAATAAATATGGAGACAGACGATGACCGACGCCCGTACGACCGCCCAAGGCGGCATGGAAACGTCCTATGGCTTTCACAAGGTGGACGAAGGCAAGAAGCAGGGGCTGGTCAACGAAGTCTTCCACAAAGTGGCCAAACGCTACGACATCATGAATGACGTGATGTCGGCCGGCCTGCACCGGCTGTGGAAAGACGCCATGGTCTCTTCGCTTTCGCCACGCAAGGACGCGTCCTATAAGGTTCTGGACGTTGCGGGCGGCACCGGCGATATCGCCTTCCGCATCATCGAAGCGTCCAACCGTCTGGCGCATGCCACCGTTCTCGACATTAACGGCTCGATGCTGGCCGTCGGCGAAGAACGTGCGGCAAAAAAGAAGCTCTCCGACAATCTGACCTTCGTGGAGGCCAATGCCGAGGAACTGCCTTTCGAGGCAAACAGTTTCGATGCCTATACGATCGCATTCGGCATTCGCAACGTGCCGCGCATCGATGTTGCGCTGAAGGAGGCGCACCGTGTGTTGAAGCGTGGCGGACGGCTGCTGGTGCTGGAATTTTCCGAGGTCGAAATGCCGCTACTTGACCGCGTTTATGACGCCTGGTCGTTCAATGCCATTCCGCAATTCGGCAAGATGATCACGGGTGACGCCGAGCCCTATCAATATCTGGTCGAATCGATCCGCAAATTCCCCAATCAGGAAGACTTCGCGACGATGATCCGCTCGGCCGGCTTCTCCCGCGTGACCTATACCAATTACACCGGCGGCATCGCCGCCCTGCATTCCGGCTGGAAGCTCTAAGACCATGGCCGGCAGACGCAGGAGACAAGCATAAGCATGAGTACTTTGGGCGCATATTTCCGCCTCGCAAGGGTTGGCTGGGTTCTCGTGCGCGAAGGCGTCGTGCTGGCCCTGCCGTCCGATGACCTGCCTGCTCCCGCCCAATTATTGAAAGCGGCGCTGAAGCCCTTCGCCCGCAGCAAGGCGAAACGGGCGCAGCGCAGCGACCGGCTGGCCGTGGCTGTCGAGCGGCTTGGGCCTTCTTATGTGAAAATGGGCCAGTTTCTTGCCACCCGTCCGGATGTGGTGGGTGCCGACTTCGCCGACGATCTCGCGAGCCTTCAGGACCGCATGGCCTTTTTCCCGGCGGCCGCGGCGAAGGCCAATATCGAGGGCTCGCTCGGACGGTCGGTGTCCGATCTCTACAGGGAATTCGGCGATCCGATCGCCGCCGCCTCCATCGCCCAGGTGCATCCGGCCATGGTGGATACGCCGAAGGGACCGCGCAAGGTGGCCGTCAAGGTCATTCGCCCCGGCGTGCGCCAGCGTTTCCAGAACGATCTTGAGGCGATGTATCTGATCGCCGACCTGCAGCAGCGTTTCGTCCGCTCCGCGCGCCGGCTGCGCCCCGTCGAGGTGACACGCACGCTGGAGCAGACGACCAAGATCGAGATGGATCTGCGGCTCGAGGCCGCCGCGCTTTCCGAACTCGCGGAGAACACCAAGGACGATCCCGGATTCCGAGTTCCGGAGGTGGATTGGGAACGCACCGGCCGCGATGTCGTCACCATGGAGTGGATCGACGGCGTCAAGATGTCGGATATCGAGGGGCTGAAGGCGGCGGGCCACGACCTGAACAAGCTGGCCGACACGCTGATCCAGTCCTTCCTGCGGCACACGCTGCGCGACGGTTTTTTCCATGCCGACATGCATCCCGGCAATCTCTTCGTTGACGCTCAGGGCGAGATCGTCGCCGTGGATATGGGCATTGCCGGACGTCTCGGCAAAAAGGAGCGCCGCTTCCTTGCCGAAATTCTCTACGGCTTCATTACCCGCGATTACATGCGCGTGGCGGAAGTGCATTTCGAGGCCGGTTACGTGCCGAGCCACCACGACAAAGCCAGCTTCGCCCAGGCGATCCGCGCCATTGGCGAACCGATCCACGGCCAGCCGGCCGAGACGATCTCCATGGGCAAGCTTCTGACCCTGCTGTTTGAAGTGACCGAGCTTTTCGACATGGAAACGCGCCCGGAACTTGTCATGCTGCAAAAAACGATGGTGGTGGTGGAAGGCGTGTCGCGCATGCTCAACCCGCGCTTCAACATGTGGAAGGCGGCCGACCCGGTTGTCGGCGGCTGGATCCGTGACAATCTCGGTCCCAAACGCATCGCCACGGATCTGAAGGACGGGTTGAAGGCGGCCCTCAAGCTTGCCGAAGCCGCACCGGAGATTGCCGCCAAGACGGAGAAGCTGCATTCCGAGTTGATGTATATGAGCGAAAACGGCCTGCGTTTCGACGCGCAGACGGCGGAAGCCATCGGCAAGGCGGAAGCGCGCCATACCAAATGGGGACGGATCGCTCTCTGGGTTATTGCGCTGACGCTTCTCTATATCGCAATCAGGGTCAGCTGAGCATCTCGGCGCCGCCCTGTGCCATGTTGGTGTAACGTATTGAAGCGATAAGGGCCTGATCTTTAATCAAGACAGGTCATCGATGCGGGTAAGGGCTGCTTTGATGCCTGCGCGGAATTGCGCCGGCGGTAGAGACGAATGATGCCGGACGGGATTTGATTTTGATGGCAAAAGCGCAAGTACTGAAGGAAGTCCTTTCCTATTCTTCCTGGCCACTGGTGTTCGTTGGCGGCCTCGTGGGGTCCTATTTCGCGTTCACCAGCAGCCATCCGATCGCGGCCTTTCTGGCCGTTTATGCGGGTGCGGTTCTGAGCCTGTTTCTTCTTGAGCGCTATATTCCCTATGAAGTCGAATGGCTTGAGGGTGACGGCGAGACTATCAACAGCATCGGCCACACGCTTTTGACGAAGGGGCTCGTGCAACTCGCTGCCGCTGCGGCGGCAATCTTCCCGATGGTGGCCGCCAATGTTCTGCAGCCGCTGGCGGCGATGCGCTTCGACCTGTGGCCGTCTCATCTGCTTGTCATCGTCCAGGTCGCGCTTGCGGTGACGATTGCCGAATTCGGTCTCTACTGGGCCCACCGCATCGCGCATGAGACCGTGTTTTTCTGGCGCTTCCACGCCCTGCATCACAGCGTCGTGCGGCTTTGGGTCGTCAATACGGGTCGGTTCCATGTGGCTGACTCGCTGTTCAAGATCGCGCTCAGCCAGATTCCGCTCTATTTCATGGGTGCGCCGCTACAGGTTTTCTGGTGGCTGGGCGCCGTGACCGCCTTCATCGGCATTTTGACCCATTGCAATGTCGATATGAAAACGGGGCCGCTCGATTACGTGTTCAGCACCCCACGCCTGCACCGCTGGCACCATTCGAAACAGCTTCCGGAAGGCAACACCAATTACGGCGAAAATCTCGTCATCTTCGATCTGATCTTCGGCTCCTATCATAACCCCGATCGGCCCTCTTCCACCGATATTGGCATCAAGGGTGAGATCGCAAAAGGATTTCTGCCGCAACTCCTGCAGCCCTTCACCAAGGAAGGCGTGCGCCAGATCATCGGCAAGGACAAGAAGATCAACTGACGGAGAATTACAGGCGAGGTCCGGTATCGATCACGATGCCCAGCTCGCCTCGCAGTTTTTTGGTCAGACCGGCAGCGACGAGTTCGTAGGAACGGCGCACATAATGCTCCAGCTCTTCCTGTTCGAGCGGGGAATGATCGGCAATCGAGACCCATTTGCGTTTGGCGAAATAGGGCGCCTGCCCTATGCCTTCCAGCGAGGTGAGTATTTCGAAGCTTTCTTCCGAGCATTTCACCACCAGCCGCCAGTCTTCCCGCTCACCTAGCACGGCAAAAACCTTGTCGCCCACCTTGGCGACATGGGAATCCCATTGATCGACGAAACGCACGCCCGGCCATTGACCGAGCACCCTGTCGAATGTCTTGCGATCGAACAGCGTCATGCGAGTTTCTCCGCGATCAGGGCCGCCAGACGTTTTGCAACCTCGGCCTTGTCGAGATCCGGCCAGACGTCGATGCCATCTGCGGAAATGATCTTCACGCTGTTGCGGTCCCCGCCCATGATGCCGGTTTCCGCCGATACGTCATTGGCGACGATGTAATCCGCCCCCTTGCGCTCCAGCTTCGCACGGCCGTTTTTCTCGACATCCTGCGTTTCGGCGGCGAAACCCACCACCAGCGTCGGGCGCTTTTCATGGTGGCCGACGGTTTTGAGAATATCGGGATTTTCCGTGAGTTGCAGCGCCGGCGGCGCATCCCCCGGCTGCTTCTTGATCTTCTGTTCCGATGAGCCCGTCACCCGCCAGTCGGCCACCGCAGCGACCATGACGGCGATATCCGCCGGCAGTCTCGAGATCACCGCATCGCGCATCTCCTCGGCGCGCTCGACATGAACCGTTTCAACACCCGCCGGATCGGCAATGGTGACGGGCCCCGAGACCAGCGTGACCTTTGCGCCCAACGCTGCGAGAGCCGCCGCAATGGCATGGCCCTGCTTGCCGGAGGAGCGGTTGGCGATATAGCGCACGGGATCGATCGGCTCGTGCGTGGGACCGGAGGTAACGATTGCCGTTCTGCCCCGCAACGGCTTCGGGCCGCTTTCCAGCAGTGCCTCGACGGCTTCAACGATCTGCAAAGGCTCCGCCATGCGACCGAGACCGGTCTCGCCTTTTTCCGCCATCTCACCCGCCATCGGGCCGACAAAAACCACACCGTCTTCTTTCAGCCTGTCGACATTGCGCAGCGTCGGTTTTGCCGACCACATCTTGGGGTTCATCGCCGGTGCGACGAGCACCTTGCGGTCGGTCGCAAGAAGGACCGTTGAGGCGAGATCATCGGCGAGGCCATGCGCCATCTTCGCCATCAGATCGGCGGTGGCGGGTGCCACCAGCACGAGATCGCAGTCGCGCGCCAGCCTGATATGGCCAACATCCTGCTCATCCTGGCGGGAAAAGAGTTCGGTGAAAACATGGGTTGCGGACAGAGCCCCGACAGCAAGCGGAGTGACGAATTCCTGCGCGCCCTTGGTCATCACAGGCGTCACCTTCGCGCCGCGCTCTTTCAGCCGGCGGATGAGGTCGAGGCTCTTATAGGCCGCGATGCCGCCGGAGATGATGAGGAGAATATGTTTGCCTGAAAGCGTCATGATGCCGGACCAGTTTCCCGTTTCATCGGGAAACTAAGCCCTTGGCATTCAAAGTGCAATCACGCCGCCTTGGCGACATGATATTCCTTGATCGCGACCATCTTGATAGCCGGGAAACGCTCGGATTCATAACGCAGCGAAAACGCATCCTGCGCCAGAAACACCGGATCGCCATCCAGATCGCGGGCGATATCGCCACGCTTGACGTTGAGGAACTTGTCCATTTCCGCCGGCTGATCGGAGGAAATCCAGCGGCAGACGGAAAAGCGTGACATTTCAAAGGAGACCGGCAGGCCGTATTCGCCCATCAGACGCTCCTTCAACACGTCGAGCTGCAGCGCGCCGACGACACCGACAATGGCCGGCGAGCCGTCTTCCGGCGAAAAGAGCTGCACGACGCCCTCTTCCGCCATCTGCTGCAGGGCTTCCTTCAGCTTTTTCGCCTTCATGGCGTCTTCCAGCCGCACGCGGCGCAGGATTTCCGGCGAGAAGTTCGGTACACCCTGGAAGACGAGGTTTTCACCCTCGGTCAGCGTATCGCCGATGCGCAACGTGCCATGGTTCGGGATGCCCACCACGTCGCCCGCAAAGGCGGTGTCAGCCAGCTGGCGCTGCGAGGCGAAGAAGAACTGCGGCGCGGTAAGCCCCATCTGCTTGCCGGTGCGGGCAAGCCGCGCCTTCATGCCACGCTCCAGCTTGCCGGAGCAGATGCGGGCGAAAGCGATGCGGTCACGATGGTTCGGGTCCATATTGGCCTGAATCTTGAAGACGAAGGCCGTCATTTTTTCTTCGGCCGCATGGACGGTGCGGGTATCGGCCACCTGATCGCGCGGCGGCGGGGCGAAATCGCCGAGCGCATTGATGAGGTCCCGCACGCCGAAATTGCGCAGCGCCGAACCGAAGAACACCGGTGTCATATGACCTTCGAGAAAGGCCTCGCGGTCAAAGGGGCGGCAGGCTTCCAGCGCAAGCTCCGTTTCCTCGACAAAAAGCTGGCGCTCATTTTCCGGCAAACGATCTGCAACCGCCTGCGGACCGTTGACCGGCATGGCTTCCACCTGCGTATCGACGCCACGGAAGGTGCTGTCGGCAAGATTATAGGCGCCGCAGAACGTCTTTGCCCGGCCGACCGGCCAGGTGATCGGCGCGGTATCGAGCGCCAGCTTCTCTTCCACCTCATCCAGAATCTCGAAGGGATCGCGGCTTTCGCGGTCCATCTTGTTGATGAAGGTGATGATCGGAATATCGCGCATGCGGCAGACTTCGAAGAGCTTCAGCGTGCGCGGCTCGATACCCTTGGCGGCGTCGATGACCATGATTGCCGCGTCCACCGCCGTCAGGGTGCGGTAGGTATCGTCGGCGAAGTCTTCGTGGCCGGGCGTATCGAGAATGTTGAAGACACGATCGTTATATTCGAAGGTCATGACCGAGGTGACGACCGAAATGCCGCGCTCACGCTCGATCTTCATCCAGTCCGAGCGGGTCTGGATACGATCCTTCTTCGCCTTCACCTCACCGGCAAGCTGGATCGCTCCGCCGAACAGCAGCAATTTTTCGGTAAGCGTGGTCTTACCCGCGTCCGGGTGCGCGATAATAGCAAAGGTGCGGCGGCGGGAGACCGCCTCGGCAAGTGTTTCGGCCATCTGACAAATCCTGTGGAATTGCGGGCTATCTAGCGTTTCAGGCCCGCATTTGCAATTGACCTTGCCGCGATCTCGGCAAACTAATGCCGCATGACCCTTCAAAACGACAATCGTCCCCCTCTCCGGCTCGTCCGCCTCGCCAATGGCGCAGACCTCGAATTGCCGTCCTACGAAACCCGTGGCGCCGCTGGCATGGACCTGCGCGCTGCCGTGCCTGCCGGTGAACCGCTGACCCTACAACCGGGCGAACGCGCGCTGGTGCCGACCGGGTTCATCTTCGAGGTTCCGCAGGGGTACGAGGCACAAATCCGCCCTCGCTCCGGCCTCGCCATCAAGAACGGCATCACCTGCCTCAATTCCCCCGGTACGGTAGACAGCGATTATCGCGGCGAAGTGAAGGTCATCCTCGCCAATCTGGGTCAGGAGGTTTTTGTCATCGAACGCGGCATGCGCATTGCGCAGATGGTGATCGCGCCGGTAACCCAGGTTACTGTGAGCGAGGTGACTGAGACCTCCGTGACGGCACGGGGTGCCGGCGGCTTCGGCTCGACGGGCGTTTAGCGATACCGCCTGCCCGCCACACTGCGCGACCCTCGTTCCGCTTTTTCTGGGCGTTTCATGTTTTGCCGTTCCGGCAGGACGGGCGAGCGGACTGATTGTCTTTGCCGGGCAATTTCGCTATGGATTGAGCGGATTTTCCGGGAAACACCATCATGACGCTGACGACCCTTTTTGCCTATGCCACAGCCCTCTTCATCGCCGCCGCCATTCCCGGTCCCGGCATGACGGCGATCGTGGCGCGGGCGCTGGGTTCGGGCTTCCGGGAAACCTTCTTCATGGGTCTCGGGCTGGTGCTGGGCGACATGATCTACCTGACCGCAGTGATATTGGGGCTGGCCTTCGTCGCGCAGACCTTTCAGGAAGCCTTCATGGTCCTGAAATTCGCGGGCGCGGCCTATCTCCTTTATATTGCCTGGAAGCTTTGGACCGCCGGCCTGCTGCCACAGGAGCTGAAGGCCAAGAAAAGCACCAGCATGCCCATGTCCTTCCTGTCCGGTTTGCTGATCACACTCGGCAATCCGAAAACCATGCTGTTTTATGTGGCGCTGGTGCCAACGCTGATCGATATCCGCATGATCGGCCCTTCGGAATATGCGACACTTCTGGCCATCACCTTCGTTGTGCTGATGGCGGTTCTCCTGCCTTACATCCTGCTTGCGGCCAAGGCGCGCAACCTTCTGAAAAGGCCAAGCGCCTTGACGATCCTCAACCGCACGGCGGCGGGTATTCTGGCTGGAACGGCGACCATGATCGCCATCCGCAGCACGTAAAACAAATTCGTGCATTTGCGCGATTTATCGTGAAATTATTCCTGTAATTCAGAGATATTAGGACGAACGTTCGCTAGCTTGCGAAAGCTATTGCTCCTATTCTGCCGCTCAAATCTTGCGGTCTTTACACAGGAGAACATCATGCCCGAAGCCAGAAAGCCCGGACGCGGACGCGTCTATTCCTCGATTACGGAAACAATCGGCGACACGCCGATCGTGCGGCTCGACAAGCTGGCGAAGGAGAAGGGCGTGAAGGCCAACCTTCTCGCCAAGCTCGAATTTTTCAATCCCATCGCTTCCGTGAAGGACCGCATCGGCGTAGCCATGATCGAAGCCCTGGAAGAACAGGGCAAGATCACCCCCGGCAAGACCACACTGGTGGAGCCGACCTCCGGTAACACTGGCATTGCGCTTGCCTTCGCCGCCGCTGCGAAGGGTTACAAGCTGATCCTGACCATGCCTGAAACCATGTCGGTTGAACGCCGGAAAATGCTGGCCCTCCTGGGCGCCGAACTGGTGTTGACCGAAGGCCCGAAGGGCATGAAGGGTGCGATCGCCAAGGCACAGGAACTGGCCGAGACCCTGCCTGACGCCATCATTCCGCAGCAGTTCGAAAACCCCGCCAATCCCGATATTCACCGAAAGACGACGGCGGAAGAAATCTGGAACGACACTGAAGGCACGGTCGATATTCTCGTCTCCGGTATCGGTACCGGCGGCACGATTACCGGCACGGGTCAGGTGCTAAAATCCCGCAAACCCGAGGTGAAGGTCATTGCGGTCGAGCCCGCCGACAGCCCGGTGCTTTCCGGCGGCAACCCCGGCCCGCACAAGATTCAGGGCATCGGCGCCGGTTTTGCGCCCGCCATCCTCGATACCGGTATCTATGACGAGATCGTCACCGTGACCAATGACGAGGCTTTCGAAACCGCGCGTCTGGCGGCAAGGCTGGAAGGCGTGCCGGTCGGCATCTCCTCAGGCGCTGCGCTGGCGGCCGCGATCAAAGTCGGTGCGCGTGAGGAAAATGCCGGCAAGAACATCGTCGTCATCATTCCTTCCTTTGCGGAACGCTACCTTTCGACGGCGCTTTTCGAAGGCCTTGGGCTTTAACGATGCCCTCTGCTCTGCGCAGTTGTAGAGCAATAAACGACTATTTGATACGCCGCCGGCCTAGCTGGCGGCATGTCGGTTTTACGATGTCTGGCATGCCGCACTTGCATCACAAGCCTTTGAAATAGCTTTGCTCGCTTTGCGCCAAATCGCATGCGGCATGTACTTTCTTTCCAAGCGGACACAGCCAGATATGGTCTATGCCGCCGCTGTCAGCCTTTCGCCTGCGATACGATAGGATACGGCTTCCGCCACATGGATGCGGCCGACCGTCTGCTTGCCATCCAGATCGGCCAGGGTGCGGGCGACCTTGAGTATGCGATGATAACCCCGGGCGGAAAACTTCAGCCGCTCGGCCGCATCGCGCAGTAATTGCAGCCCGGACGCATCCGGCTCGGCATATTTTTCTATCAGGGTGGTCGTACAGCGGGCATTCGTGCGAATAGCAGGAAACCCGGCCGCGGCATAACGCTCCTGCTGCGCAAGGCGCGCCCGGGCAACACGGGCGGCCACCACTGCACTCGGCTCGGCCGCGACGGGGCGAATGAGATCGGCCGCGGAAACAGCGGGCACGTCAATACGGATATCAATACGGTCCAGCAGCGGTCCGGAAATGCGGGCCTGATAATCGGTCACGCACCGCTGGCCTCGAGCGCAGGTGAAACCCGGCTCTCCCGCCATGCCGCAACGGCAGGGGTTCATGGCCGCAACGAGCTGGATTTCCGCCGGATAGCTGACGCGATGATTGGCCCGCGCAATGATGCATTCACCCGTTTCCAGCGGCTGGCGAAGCGCATCCAGCACCGGCGGCGAAAATTCCGGGAACTCATCCAGGAAAAGAACGCCGTGATGGGCAAGCGAGGCTTCACCCGGTTTGGCGCGGAGCCCCCCTCCGATCAGCGCCGCCATGGTGGCGGAATGGTGCGGGGTGCGGAACGGCCTGCGATCCGACAGCTTGCCGCCGGACAATTGGCCAGCGATGGAATGAACCATCGACACCTCCAGCAATTCCGCCGCCTCCAGTGGCGGCAGGATGGAAGGCAGGCGGGCTGCGAGCATGGACTTGCCCGAGCCGGGCGGACCAACCATGAGCAGATTGTGGCCGCCGGCCGCTGCCACCTCCAGCGCGCGCCGGGCACTCTCCTGTCCTTTGATGTCAGCCAAATCCGGCAGATTGACCGGATTGGCGCGGATGGCGGGTGTGGGGCGCGACAAAAGCTGGGTGCCGCGAAAATGATTGGCAAGCGCAATCAGGCTGCGCGGGGCGAGAATATCGATACCGGCTCCGGCCCAGGCCGCTTCAGGCCCGCTTTCAGCCGGGCAGATCAGCCCCTTGCCGAGCGCATTGGCGCCGATGGCCGCCGGCAAGGCGCCCGAAACCATACCAATGGTGCCATCAAGATTGAGTTCGCCGAGAACCACATAACGTCCCAGCATTTCTGCCGGTATCGCCCCCAGAGCGGCCATGAGGCCAAGCGCAATGGGAAGATCAAAATGCGATCCTTCCTTGGGCAGATCGGCAGGCGCGAGATTGACGGTGACTTTTTTTGCCGGCAGCGCCAGACCGGAGGCATGCAGGGCGGCCTGCACCCGCTCACGGCTTTCGGCCACCGCCTTGTCGGGCAAGCCGACAATCTGGATGCCCACCTTTCCCGGTGCGACCATGACCTGCACTTCGACGGGCACGCCCTCTATGCCCTGAAATGCAACCGTATTGACCTTTGCCACCATGGCCTGCCCCCGCAAACCGGCCGCGCCAACAGGAGCTTCATGCTCCGGCGGCCACCCGCAAGCAACGTGCCACAGCGCAAAGAATAAAACAAGAACATTCAGCGAACAATTTCTCGCTGGCGATGTATTTTAGTTGTATCTAGTTGTGCTCGCGGAACAAAGCTGGATCGGCGAAAGGCCGCGTCAGAAATCCTGAGCTTCCCGCTTTTTCTCTATCGCGTCCCACAACAGGCTTGCGACATCGGCGCCGCCGAATTTCCGCACTTCGCGAATGCCCGTCGGCGAGGTGACGTTGATTTCCGTCATATAGTCGCCGATCACATCGATGCCGACGAACAGGAAACCGCGTTCGCGCAATGCCGGACCGATGCGGCGGCAGATTTCTTTCTCGCGCGCCGTCAGTTCCGTCGGTTCCGGCCGGCCGCCGGCATGCATGTTGGAGCGGGCGTCGTTTTCCGCCGGTACACGGTTGATGGCGCCGACCGGCTCGCCATCCACGAGCAGGATGCGCTTGTCGCCCTTGCGGACGTCAGGCAGATATTGCTGGGCGATGTAAGGCTCGCGGAACATCTGGCCGAACATTTCCAGCAGCGAGGAGAAATTGCGGTCGTCGCGCGCGGAATGGAAGACGCCCGCACCACCATTGCCATAAAGCGGCTTGAGGATGATATCGCCCATTTCGTTGCGGAAACGGGCGATTTCGGCCACGTCCTTGGTAATCAGCGTCTTCGGCATCAGATCGGCGAATTCGGTGACGAAAATCTTCTCAGGCGAATTGCGCACCCAGGCGGGATCGTTGACGACAAGCGTTTTCGGATGAATGCGTTCCAGCAGATGGGTGGAGGTAATGTAAGCCATGTCGAAGGGCGGATCCTGACGCAGATGGATGACATCCATCGTGGAGAGATCGACGCGCTCCGGTTCGGACAGGGAGAAATGGTCGCCCTTGATGTCGCGCAACTCCATCTGTTCGACAGTGGCGTAAATCTTGCCATCGCGCATGGAAAGACGTTCGGGCGTATAATGGAACAGCCGGTATCCGCGTGCCTGCGCCTCAAGGCTCATGGCGAAGGTGGAGTCGCCGGCGATATTGATGCCGGAGACATGATCCATCTGGATCGCGACGTTCTTGATCTTCGCCATGCGCATGTTCCTCTTGCAGCATGCGGACGCTTTCCGGCCCGCCATGCCCATTGCTTCGCCTTTTCAAGTTTCCTGCAGGACCGGGAGAAACCCGTAAATGCTGCAGAAAACCCTGAAGATGTAGGGCAGCGACCATTCAAAGGCAACTGCTGCAAGCGGTGGTTTGTGTGAGTTTTATTGAACCTTCACAATTCCATGGACGGAGCCGTGCAGGCCCCGCCAACCGGAATGTTTTATCGGTTCAGGCCGCCAGCTTATAGGAACGGCCGGCAAACAGCTTGTTCTTGACGCGGTAGGCCAGAGCCAGCGCCTTGGGGAACGGACGGCGCATGAAAGCGACCTTGCGGACATAGTCATCCACCCGCCAGGTGGCCCATGTTCCCGCCGGGAAATAAGCGACATCACCGACCCGAAGGATGCTGATCGAACCGTCTTCCGCCGTTACATGCACTTCGCCTTCGAGAATATAGACGGTTTCATCCCAGCCGAAGAACCAGCGAAACTCACCTGCCGTGCAATCCCACATGGCGGTGCTGGAAGCGCGGTCGCCGCTTCGGGAATGATCCGCCGCGCGCGCCTGGGGGTTGCCGGAAATGATCCAGTCCGGATTGATGGGGGCCGGTTGAAGCCGCAGATCGGTGCAGGAGGCGCTGACGACGGCCTCGTCTTTTGACCGGCGCAGATAGGCCGGCAAAATCGGTACCGTGCGGATCGCCATGGTTGCCGCGGCGGCAAACATCATTTTGAAGGACATATTAGAAAACCCCCGTGAAATATTGGAGGTCTTCTATCATCAGGATCGTAACAAAGCGGTTTTGACAATCGGCGCAATTTTAGTCATCGCGCCGATTTCTGCGATGCGCTCAGGCCGTAGCCAACTGAGCGGACTGCGCGCCAACCTGTTCCGTCTTGCCGGCAATACGCTTGCCGGTTTCGCTGGAAAAGAAGTGCAGCTTTTCCGGCGCGATCGTGACCGAGAGAACGGCGGGAATGTCGACATCCGGCGGGAAAGCCACCGTCAAGGTCTGGTCGCCGATCGCCCCGTGCACCAGGCGCTGGGAACCCAGCTCCTCGATATAGTCGACGCGGAGCGTGAAACCCTGCTCACCTGCCGCAGCGAGGCGGAAATCTTCCGCGCGCATGCCTACCGTCACCGTCCCGGAGGCAGGCGCAAAACCATTCAGCCCAAACAGCGACGGACCAATCGCGAGGCTGTCACCATGCAATTCGCCATTCAGAAGGTTCATGGCGGGAGAGCCGATGAAGCTCGCGACGAAGGTGGAGGCGGGCGTGTGATAGACATCGAGCGGCGCGCCGATCTGCTCGATACGGCCGCCGTTCAGCACCACCAGACGATCGGCCAGCGTCATGGCCTCCAGCTGATCGTGGGTGACGTAGATCGACGTGGTGCCGAGGCGCTTCTGCAGACGCTTGATCTCACCGCGCATGGAAACACGCAGCTTGGCATCGAGATTGGACAGGGGTTCATCGAACAGAAAGGCCGCAGGCTTACGCACGATGGCGCGGCCCATGGCGACACGTTGCCGCTGACCGCCGGAAAGCGCGCGCGGCTTGCGGTCCAGATAGGGTTCGAGCTGCAGCATGCGGGCGGCTTCGGCCACACGCGCATCGATCTCCGTCTTTGGTGTCTTGCGGTTCTTCAACCCGTATTCGAGGTTCTGGCGCACCGACATATGCGGATAAAGCGCGTAATTCTGGAACACCATGGCGATATCGCGGTCAGCGGGGTCGGCCTGATTGACCACCCGGTCGCCGATTTTCACCGTGCCTTCGGATATGTCCTCCAGTCCGGCCACCATACGCAGAAGCGTGGACTTGCCGCACCCGGAAGGGCCGACGAGAACGATGAACTCGCCGTCCCTGATGTCGATATCGACGTGATGCACGGCGCGCACGCCGCCATGATAATCCTTGCAGACCTGACTGATTTCTATCGCGGCCATTTCGGTCTCCTTATTTATCGCTCTCGGTGAGGCCCTTGATGAACCAGCGCTGGAAAATGACGACGATCAGCACCGGCGGCAGCATGGCCAGAACGGCAAGCGCGAAAGCTTCGTTATAATCGGGAATTTGCGAACCGACCCAGACCTGCAGGATCGACTTGATGCCGCGCATCAGGGTGAAGAAACTTTCATCCGTCGTCATCAGCATGGGCCAGAGATACTGGTTCCAGCCATACACGAACATGATGATGAAGATCGCCGCCATCATGGTGCGCGACAGCGGGATGATCACGTCGATGAAGAATTTGAACGGCCCTGCCCCGTCGATGCGGGCAGCCTCCAGCAATTCTTCCGGAATGGATTTGAAGAACTGCCGGAAATAGAAGGTGCCCGTCGCGGAGGCGAGAAGCGGCACGATCAACCCGGTATAGGAGTTCAACAGGCCGAGTTTGCTCATCACCTCATAGGAGGGCATGATGCGCACTTCGAGCGGCAGGAGCAGCGTCGTGAAAATGATCCAGAAGGCCAGCGTCGCAAAGCGGAAGCGGAAATAGACAATGGCATAGGCCGCCGTCATCGACAGGACGATCTTGCCAACGGCAAAGCCAATGCCGAGGATCAGCGAGTTGATCACCATGTTGAGACCGGTGATCTGACCGGTGAAACCACCTTTCTGCGTCAAAACCTTTTCATAGGTCTCGACGAAATTGTCGCCGGGAATGATGGCTAGACCGCTGCGGTGGATTTCCGCCGCCGTATGCGTGGAGGTCATGAAAGCCACGACGACAGGCAATATCAGGAACAACGCGCCTATTATCAGCACCAGATGATCGAGGGGTTTTGTCTTGTACATCGTCTTTTCCCTCAATTGTAATGGATGCGCTTCTCGATGAAGCGGAACTGGATGATGGTGAGGACGAAGACGACCAGCATCAGGATGACGGACTGGGCCGAAGAACCACCGATGTCATTGCCGCGGAAACCATCCAGAAACACCTTGTAGACCAGCGTGATCGGGTTGTTGGCCGCCTTGTCCTTCACCATCACGTCGATGACGCCGAATGTATCGAAGAGGGCGTAGGTGATGTTGATGATCAACAGGAAGAAAGCCGTGGGCGCTAGAAGCGGCATGATCACCGTCCAGAACCGGCGAAAGCCTGAGCGGCAGTCGATGGCGGCTGCTTCCCGCACGGAGACCGGCACGCCCTGCAGACCGGAAAGGAAGAAGATGAAGTTGTAGGGAATCTGCTTCCAGACCGCGACGACGATCATGGCGAAGGCCGTATCGAAATAATTCAGGCCGACCTTCATGTCCCAGCCGAGAAACGCGGCCATCTTGACGAAGGGGCCGATATGCTGGTCGAAAAACATCATGCCGATGAGACCGGCGACCGGCGGTGCGATGGCATAGACGGAAATCAGCAGCGTCTTGTATGTCGAACTGCCGCGAATGACCGCGTCGGCCTTGACGGCGAGCAGCAGGCCGAGCGCCAGCGAAAAGAAAGTGACCAGCACGGTGAAGACCACCGTGAATTTGGCGATGCTGAGATATTCGGGGCTGAATATCGCATCCGAATAATTGGCAAGTCCGACGAAAGAAGCGCCGAAGCCGAACGGGTCCTCAATATAGAACGACGAATGGATGGCCTGAACCGATGGCCAGTAGAAAAAGATGAAAATCACCGCAAGCTGCGGCGCCAGAAACAGATAGGGCACGTAGGACGAGGAGAACTGCACGCGCTTCATGCCGGCTTCAGCGGGCTTGGCGGGTTTTCCAGCCTTTGCGGACCAGCCGGACAAAAACCGGCGCGGTTGAGACGATGTATAGGCCACGCTTGCGCCTCCTTATCCAGAAGCGAGCCTCCCTTCCATCGGAAAGGAGGCTCGACAACGATCATTGGTTTCGAAAGATCGATCAGCCGGCCGTCTTGGCGAAACGGGCCAGAAGGTCGTTGCCTTCCTTCTCGATGATCTCGAAAGCAGCCTTCGGCGTTACTTCACCCGAGAAGATGCGGTTATATTCGCGTTCCATGACGGCGCGGATCTGCGGGTAGAAGCCGAGGCGGTAACCCTTCGACCATTCGCCACCCGGCAGCGACAGCTGCTGGATACCAACTTCGGCGACCGGCTTTTCCTTGTAGAAGCCTTCAGCCTTGGCCTTTTCATAAGCAGCCTTGGTGATGGCGACGTAACCCGTGGCCTTGTGGTAGAAGACCTGGATTTCCGGCGAGGTCAGGAACTGGAAGAAGTCGGCCACGCACTTGTTTTCGGCTTCAGACTTGCCCGACATTGCGAAGAGGGCAGCACCGCCGATGAAGGAGTTGGTGCCGGCACCCTTGATGGAGTTCCAGTAGGGCAGGAAGGTTGCCGAGAACGGCATGGTCGCCGTCTTCTGCAGACCGCCGAAGGAACCCGAAGAACCGATCCAGAGAGCAACCTTGCCTTCTTCGAAGGGCTTCTGGTTATCGTTCCAGCCGGCGCCGTAATAGGCGAACAGGCCCTTGTCCTTCCAGTCTTTCAGCTTTTCGAACATCATGACGAGGTTCGGGTCGGTGACCTTGAGCTTGGTGTCGGTGACGCTGTCGTAACCGTTATTGTTGGTGGCGAACTGGATGTTGTTGCGGGAGAAGAAGTTCTCCGTGAACTGCCAGGTCAGCTGCGACTGGACGAGCGGGATGTAACCGGCTTCCTTCAGCTTCGGCGCAACCTTTTCGAACTCTTCCCAGGTCTTCGGTGCCTCGACGCCGGCCTTCTTCAGGGCTTCGTCGTTGATGTACATGATTGGAGCGGAGGAGTTGAACGGCATGCCGACGAACTTGCCGTCAGCGGCGGCGTAGAAATAACGCACGCCGTTGATGAAGGCGTCACGGTCGAACTTGTAACCGGCCTTGTTGATGAGGTCTTCAGCAGGAATGACCGCGCCCTTGGCGTTGATGATGGTGGCGGCGCCAGCATCAAAAACCTGGAGGATGTTCGGCTGTTCACCCGAACGGAAAGCAGCAATGCCGCTGGCCAGCGCTTCTTCGTAGGAGCCCTTGGAAACCGGCGTCAGAGCGCATTCCTTCTGGGCTTCGTTGAACTTCTGGGAAACTTCGTTGATGACTTCGCCGTTACGGCCACCCATGCCGTGCCACCAGGTGATGTTGGTCGCAGCCATGGAAGACGTTGCCGAAATGCTGACCGCGACTGCGGCCATGGAAATCTTCTTCAACATTACTAAATCCTCTCCACCATTTATTGGGATGAGGATGCGAATAGAGCCGTTCCATGACGCCTCTTTAACAGTTTGATGTCAGATTTGTTACAGCGGATGCTAATGGACGCGGTTCCCCCTCGGAACACATGCCTCAACTGTCGCTACGCTTTATCGCGCGGGCTGGACTTCCCACCACCGTTGCGCCCGGCGGCACGTCACGCGTCACCACCGAACCGGCGCCGACGATCGCGCCGTCACCAATGGTCACACCCGCCAGAAGGATCGCCCCGCCGCCAATCCAGACATCACGGCCGATCATGACGGGCTTTGCGATTTCAATGCCTTGCGCGCGGGGAACCGGGTCGAGATGATGTTCGGCGCAATAGATCTGCACGGCGGGGCCGAGCATCGCGCCGTCACCTATCTCCACCTTCGCGGAATCGAGAATCGTGCAGCCGGCATTAAGATAGACATTCCTGCCGAGCCTAATGTTGAAGCCGTAGGCGCAATGAAACGGCGCCTCGATGAATGCCCCTTCACCAACGGCGGCAAAGAGCGCCCGCAGCATCGGTCCGATGGCGCCGCGCTCATCCGGCGGCATGGTGTTGTGTTGATGAACGGCACGCCGGGCCTGCCAGCGCAGCACATCCAGTTCGGCATCCATGCAGCTATACCATTCGCCCGCAGCCATTTTTTCCCGCTCCGTGGGCATTGTTTTCCTCCCCCTCAAAAGGCGTCAATGAAATGCTGCGGCAGGCGTCGCGGCAGAATGGCGATGATATCGAAGCGCAGCGAAAACCGCGCGGCATCCTTGCGGCGGGAGAGCCAGAGATCGGCAGCGGCCCGGATGCGCTGTTGCGAATGGAAGCCGACGGCATCAACCGCACGTTCGCCCGATGACCGCGCCTTGACCTCGATGATGGCGACGAGGTGCTTCTTGCGGGCGATGAGATCGATTTCCCCCAGCCGCGTGCGATACCGGATGGCCAGGATACGATATCCCTTCAACAGCAGATAAAGTGCAGCCCAATATTCCGCGGCATGGCCGCGTCGCACGGCCTTGCGTCTTTTATTGCTTCGCCCGTCAGCGGCCATCCGTTTCCTTCATATCCAGCAGCCTCTGATAAAGCTCCTTGCGCGGCAGGCCCGTCAGCTTCGCCGCTTCGCCGGCAGCCTTGGCGGCGGACATGGTGGCGACGAGATCCTTCAGGAGCTTTTCGACATCTTCGATATCGGGAATTTCGTCATAGGAAGGCGGCTCCACCAGAAGCACAATCTCGCCCTTCACCACACGGTCACCATCGTAATAATCCGCAAGCTCACCCAGCGTCCCGCGCCGGAACTCCTCGAAGGTCTTGGTCAGCTCGCGGCAGACCACCGCCCGGCGATCGCGGCCCAGGACCTCCGATGCCACCTTGACGGTGGCGCTGATGCGATGCGGCGATTCAAAGAAGATCAGGGTCGCGGGGATTTTCGCCAGCTCGGCAAAACGGTCGCGCTTACCGCGATCTTTCACCGGCAGGAAACCCGCAAACAGGAAGGCATCGCTCGGCATGCCGGACCCGACCAGGGCGGCAAGGGGCGCAGAGGCACCCGGCACCGGCACGACGCGATGGCCGGCCTCAAGTGCAAGCTGGCCGAGGCGATAGCCAGGATCAGAAACCAGCGGCGTTCCGGCATCCGATACCAGCGCTACGGATTTTCCGGCCTCCAGCGCGGCGATGAGCTTAGGCCCCGCTTCATTGGCATTGTGTTCGTGATAGGCGAGCGGGCGCGTGCGGATGCCGTAACGCTCCAGCAGAATGCGGGTGACGCGGGTATCCTCGCAGGCGAGAACATCGGCCGAGGCCAAAGTTTCCAGCGCGCGGATGGTGATATCGCCGAGATTGCCGATGGGGGTGGCGACGAGGTAAAGCGCCGGCTCCAGCGGCCGGGCCGGAATGGTGGCCGTGCCGATCCTGAATTCCTTCGCTGCCTGTCTGGCATCGCTGCTCGATATTTCCTGCGTCACACGGCTTCCAATCATTCTGGCCGATCCTTGCCGGCCGGTCGCTCCGGTTTTCCCCTTTATGGGCAATAGAAAACCGGCGAACAAGGTCCATTGGCGGTCCCAACCTGTGGATCATGTTGTATAGCAGCAAAATGAGCCGCGGCAGATGCACTCGGCTCTTGCATTTTCCGCAATAACTCTGCCATTTTGCCCGTCCACATTGTCCGGCTTTTTGCCGGTGAAGACTTTTCTTGCCGATCCGGCGGTGGCCGGTTCGCAACGGTTGAAAGCGGTAGCGTCCATGCGTATTACTCTTGAGCGGTCGAACCTTCTGAAATCGCTGAACCACGTCCACCGGGTCGTCGAGCGTCGCAACACGATCCCGATCCTCTCCAATGTCCTCCTGCGCGCCTCTGGCGCCAATCTGGACATGAAGGCGACCGACCTCGATCTCGAAATCACCGAAGCGACCCCGGCCATGGTGGAACAGGCAGGCGCGACGACCGTGCCGGCGCATCTGCTTTATGAAATCGTGCGCAAGCTGCCCGACGGTTCCGAGGTGCTTCTGGCGACCAACCCGGACGGCTCCTCGATGACGGTTGCCTCCGGCCGCTCGAAATTCTCGCTGCAATGCCTGCCGGAAGGGGATTTCCCTGATCTGACCGCCGGCACCTTCAGCCACACCTTCAAACTGAAGGCGACCGATCTGAAGATGCTGATCGACCGCACACAATTTGCGATTTCGACGGAAGAGACGCGTTATTACCTTAACGGCATCTTCTTCCACACCATCGAGAGCAATGGCGATCTGAAGCTGCGCGCCGTCGCCACCGACGGTCACCGCCTGGCGCGCGCCGATGTGGATGCGCCCTCCGGCTCCGAGGGCATGCCGGGCATCATCATTCCGCGCAAGACCGTCGGCGAGTTGCAGAAGCTGATGGACAATCCGGAACTCGAAGTCACCGTCGAAGTTTCGGATGCGAAAATCCGCCTGACCATCGGTTCAGTCGTTCTCACCTCGAAGCTGATCGACGGCACTTTCCCGGATTACCAGCGCGTGATCCCGACCGGCAACGACAAGGAAATGCGCGTCGATTGCCAGACCTTCGCGCAGGCCGTGGACCGCGTCTCGACCATTTCTTCCGAGCGCGGCCGCGCCGTGAAGCTGGCGCTCACCAACGGCCAGCTGACGCTGACCGTCAACAACCCGGATTCGGGCAGTGCGACGGAAGAAGTGGCTGTCGGTTACGACAATGATTCGATGGAAATCGGCTTCAACGCCAAATATCTTCTCGACATCACCTCTCAGCTTTCCGGCGATGACGCGATTTTCCTGCTGGCCGACGCCGGCTCGCCGACGCTCGTTCGCGACACCGCCGGCGACGATGCGCTTTATGTTCTGATGCCGATGCGCGTTTGAAGCGGGAATTTTCCGCAAATTTCATTAAAAAAGCCGGTGGAACGCTCCGCCGGCTTTTTTGATTCGGCGACGCGCATTTCAAACTGTAAGCGAATTTTTCCAGTTACGACATTTTGCCTTGTTTTTGCGCCAAATGGGATCAACATTGCGTAACAGTTTTTTGACAATGACCAAAAGCATCTGAGGGAACTATGGCACTTAACCTGAAGCAACGGCTTGAACAGAAATTTGAGGAAGAAATCCGCTTCTTCAAGGGCATGGTCAGCCAGCCGAAAAAAGTCGGGGCCATTGTGCCGACATCGTCGATCACGGCGAAAAAAATGGCAAGTGTCATCAATCCCCATTCCGGCCTGCCGGTTCTCGAACTCGGCCCGGGCACGGGTGTCATCACCAAGGCCATTCTGGCACGCGGCATCAAGCCCGAGAACCTGACGGCCATCGAATATTCGACCGATTTCTACAACCAGCTGCTCAGGAGCTATCCCGGCGTCAACTTCGTCAATGGCGACGCCTTCGATCTCGATGCGACACTTGGCGAACATAAGGGCCAGATGTTCGACAGCGTCGTTTCCGCCGTGCCGATGCTGAATTTCCCCATGGCCGCCCGTATCAAGCTTCTCGACGAACTGCTGAAGCGCGTGCCGCACGGCCGCCCAGTGGTGCAGATATCCTACGGTCCGATTTCCCCCATCGTCGCGCAGCCGCATCTCTACCACATCCGCCATTTCGATTTCATCGTGCGCAATATTCCGCCGGCACAATTGTGGACCTATACGCGGGCCTGATATTCGACGGAGTGCCGGAACACGTCATTTCCCGGTCGTGACGAATGGTTAGGGTGTTGATTTGCCCTTTCCATCGCCCTTGAGGACCGATTGCCATGCATGCGCTCTACATCACCCACCCCCAGGTCAAGATCGATCCGGCTGTTCCCGTTCCCGAATGGGGGCTTTCTGACAGGGGTGCCGAGCGGACGCGCGAGGCAAGCCGCCTGCCCTGGGCGCGGTCATTGCGCCACATCGTTTCCAGCGCTGAAACCAAGGCAATCGAAACCGCCCGCATCCTTGCCGAAACCTCCGGTGCAGAGATAGAGATCATCGAGGCGATGCATGAAAACGACCGGTCCGCCACCGGTTTCCTGCCGCCGCCGGAATTCGAAAAGGCGGCGGACTGGTTCTTCGCCCATCCCGAGGAGAGTTTTCACGGCTGGGAGCGTGCAATCGACGCGCAGGCGCGGATCGTCGGGGCCGTCAAAGCCGTTCTTGACCGGCACGACCCGCCGCAGCCTATTGCCTTTGTCGGCCACGGTGGCGTGGGCACACTTCTGAAATGCCATATCGAAGGCCGCGGCATCAGCCGCGGCAAGGACCAGCCGTCCGGCGGCGGCAACCTCTTTCGCTTTTCCATCGCCGACTTTTCACTTGCAGCCGCGTCCCCCACATGCGACTGGACGGCAATGGAAACATGGCAGGGATAAGACAATGACCGCGCGCGAAAAACTCATCGTCGGGCTGGATGTTCCGACTGTGCAGCAGGCCGAAGACATCGTCTCGAAAATCGGCGATGAGGTTCTGTTCTACAAGATCGGTTATCAGCTGGTCTTCGCAGGCGGTCTCGAATTCGCGCGTGACCTTGTCCAGAGCGGCAAGAAGGTCTTTCTCGACATGAAGCTGCTCGATATCGACAACACCGTCGCCTCCGGTGTCGAAAACATCGCCCGCATGGGCATGTCGATGCTGACGCTGCATGCCTATCCGAAAGCGATGCGCGCTGCCGTCAAGGCCGCCGAAGGCTCCGGCCTCTGTCTGCTGGGCGTGACCGTGCTGACTTCGATGGACGACGTCGATCTCGCCGAGGCGGGTTATGCCTCCGATGCCCGTTCGCTGGTGCTGCGCCGGGCGGAGCAGGCACGCGAGGCGGGCATGGGCGGCATCGTCTGTTCGGCGGAGGAATCGACCGCCGTGCGTGAAATCCTTGGTCCGGACCTTGCTGTCGTCACCCCCGGCATTCGCCCGGCCGGCGCGGATCTGGGTGATCAAAAGCGGGTGATGACACCCTACGACGCCATCAAGGCCGGATCGAGCCATCTGGTCGTCGCCCGTCCGATCGTCAGGGCGGAAGATCCGAAAGCGGCGGCCCGCGCCATTCTGGACGACATGCTGCGCGCCAGCTTTCCGGCAAATCAGTAATAACGACAGGAGGAGATGAAATGGCAAAGGGATATTGGATCGCCCGCGTCGATGTGCGCGACAGCGAGCGGTATAAGGACTATGTCTCCACAGCCAAGCCCGCCTTCGAGCGGTTCGGCGCCAATTTTCTGGCCCGTGGCGGTTCGGTGACGGAGCTGGAAGGCAAGGCGCGTGCGCGCAACGTTATCATCGAGTTCCCGTCCGTCCAGCATGCGATTGACTGCTACAACTCTCCCGAATATCAGGCGGCGGCAAAAATCCGCCAGGACGTAGCAGATGCGGAGATGATGATCGTCGAAGGGATTTGACCAGCGTCAATCCCATTGCCAAAACCGGCCCCTGCCTCGCGACAACATCTCTTCACGCGCGCGCGGCTTTGGGCTAAGACACTGAAAAACGCTTTATCGACAGCTTCTGAGGAGCCTCCCATGACCTTGGCCAACCTTCCACCCCTCGTTACCGTTTTCGGCGGTTCGGGTTTTGTCGGGCGGCATGTCGTGCGGATACTTGCCAAGCGCGGTTACCGCATCCGCGTCGCCGTGCGCCGCCCGGATCTCGCCGGCTTCCTGCAACCGCTCGGCAATGTCGGCCAGATCTCCTTCGCCCAGGCGAACCTGCGTTATCGCGATTCCATCGTCAAAGCCGTGGAAGACGCCGACCATGTGGTCAATTGCGTCGGCATCCTGGCCGAAAGCGGCCGCAACACTTTTGACGCCGTGCAGGAATTCGGCGCGAAAGCCATTGCCGAGGCGGCCCGCGATGCCGGCGCCACGCTGACGCATATCTCCGCCATCGGCGCGGATGCCAATTCGCCAACCGGTTATGGCCGCACCAAGGGCCGCGCCGAGGCCGCCATTCACTCCATCCTGCCTGGCGCCGTGATCCTGCGTCCATCGATCATTTTTGGACCGGAAGACGATTTCTTCAACAAGTTCGCAAAGATGGCCCGCAGCATGCCGTTCCTGCCGCTGATCGGCGGCGGAAAAACCAGGTTCCAGCCTGTTTATGTCGAGGATGTCGCGGAAGCCGTCGCCCGCGGCGTCGATGGTAAGCTGAAGCCCGGCGCGATCTATGAACTTGGCGGTCAGGATGTCATGACGTTCCGTGACTGTCTCGAGGCGGTTCTTGCCGCGACCTATCGGGAGCGTCCTTTCGTCAACCTGCCCTTCGGCGTCGCGTCGATGATTGGCAAGATCGCTTCAATGGTGCCACTGATTACGCCGCCGCTTACGGTCGATCAGGTGATCATGCTGAAAAAGGACAATGTCGTTTCCACTGAGACCGAAAAGAACGGCCTGACGCTGGAAGGCATCGGCATCACCCCCGTTCGTGTCGCGTCCATTCTGCCGTCCTACATGGTGCAATATCGCCCGCACGGCCAGTTCTCCAATGCTGGAAAAGCGGCCTGAGGCCACCTTCAGCCTCATCGATCGTAAATGAAAGCGGGAGCCATTCCCGCTTTTTGTTTTTGCGCAATTCAATTGCAACCAAACCGCTATTCGTGCATTTTCCCCTCAACTGCAGGGGAGGTGTCGCATGAACTAAGGCTGCTTTGCAAAGCCGGGTAAAAGTTAACGGCCGTCGGGCCTCCACAGGCAAGCGTGGCACAAGCGCAACTGTGGAAAAGACTTCGTATTAACCCGGTATTCAACAAGCTGCTTTATTGATATTCGCCACATTCCAAACATATCCCGACCACTCAATTCACACACGGCGGCATGATCCGCGCGAACGAACGTCTGAAAGGCAATCATAAAATGGGCAGATCTATCGCACTCTTTTTTGCGTGTGCGGCTTTGGTGGTTCTGGCGGGTTCTTTCATGGCGCCGGGAACGGTTGCAGCGGGTAAGAGCGGTTGCGCTCCCGCCTATGGCGTCGACCCCTGCGCAACGGCTTCGATCAGCACCAACTGATCGGCCTTTAAAGTTTCAAAGAAAAAGCGCCGCCGGTTCTCCGGGGCGCTTTTTCTGTTTCTGTTCGTTCATCACGGGGAGGTTATTCCCGTTTCTGGTTCACCCCAGAACCAGAAGGGCGATCAATCCCAGCGAACCGATGGCGATGCGCCACCAGGCGAAGGGCGCAAAACCCCGCCGCGATACGAAATCCAGCAGAGAGCGAACGACGAAGAGGCCCGAAACAAAAGCGGCGACGAAACCCACGGCGATCAGCGCGCCGTCATCGAAGCTCAACGCATCGCGGTTCTTGTAAAGATCGAGAGTGAAAGCGCCGAGCATGGTTGGCATGGCCAGGAAGAACGAAAATTCGGCGGCGGAACGCTTGTCCGTTCCCATCAGCAACGACCCGACGATTGTGGCGCCGGACCGCGACGTGCCGGGAATCATCGCAAGGCACTGGAAGAGGCCTATCTTGAAGGCAAGCGACGGCGGATAGTCCATGATGTCGGTATATTTCGGTTTTAGCGGCATGCGGTCGACCGCGAGCAGAATGACGCCGCCGATGATCAGCACCACGCAGATGAGCATCGGCGTTTCGAACAGCACGGTCTTGATGAAGTCATGCGCCAAAGCACCGATAATCGCCGCCGGCAGGAAAGCAAGAGCGACGGCCAGCACGAAACGACGCGCCTTGGCGCTGGTCGGCAAGGCCATGGCGATCGACACAAGCTTTTGAAAATAAACAAGAAGGATCGCAAGGATCGCACCAAGCTGAATGAGAACGGCAAAGGTGTTGCCGGGTGATTTGAAGCCGAGGAAATGCCCGGCCAGCAGCACATGCGCCGTTGAGGAGACGGGAATGAACTCCGTCAGACCCTCGATAATACCCAGCAGAAGCGCGCTGATGATCGATTGGTCACCCATGAGGTATCCTTCTTTTCAGGGGGAAAGTGGCAATGGAAGGCAATTGCGTTAAACTTGTTTTAAAGTAGCCAAGCTCTTATAGCGTCTTGATGAAGCGAAACTGAAAAAGTTTTTCGGCAAATGCCGATCATGACAACCAATCGTAAAAATTGAGTACCGATGCCAACTCTCTATCACTCTCCGATGTCGACCGCATCCCGGTTCGTTCGTCTGATCCTTGCGGAATACGGGTTCCAGACCGATCTCGTGGAGGAGCAACCGTGGGAAAGACGGCGGGAGTTTCTGGCGCTCAATCCGGCTGGCACCCTGCCGGTCTATCTGGATGACAATATGCGCTCTCTGAGCGGGCCTTATGTGCTTGCGGAATTTCTTGACGAAACGCATGGGGTTTTAAAGCGCGACCGTCGGCTTCTTGCCGAAGATCCGTTTCAGCGCGCGGAAATCCGCCGCCTGACGGAATGGTTTCTGCAGAAGATGGAAAACGACGTGACCCGGCCGCTGGTGCGGGAACGGGTCTATAAATTACAGATGACGGCGGCGCAGGGTGGCGGACCGCCGGATTCCAAGCTGCTGCGCACCGCCCGCAACAATATTCGCCAGCACATCAAATATCTTGAATGGCTCGCCGGTTCGCGCACCTGGCTGGCTGGCGACCGGTTGAGCTATGCCGATCTTGCCGCGGCTGCCTCGGTCTCGGTGCTGGATTATCTCGGTGAGATCAACTGGCTCGAAGCGCCGATTGCCAAGGAATGGTATCAGCGGGTGAAATCCCGTCCTTCCTTCCGGCCGTTCCTCAGCGAACGCATTCCGCGGCTTGCCCCCTCCTCCCACTACGCCGATCTGGACTTCTGAGGTCTTATCTGCCGGTTATTTGCTGCGGCGCGCGGCTGTATTTAAAGCATGTCGTTTTCCCGAAACCGATGCACACTTTCGGGCGACATGCACTATATATGCCGCAGCATAACGCTCGGGAGAAAAGACCATCGACGTTGCCAGCGACAAGCAGCGGATACGTGCGCGTAAACTGACGGACTTCGTTCGCCAGGAAGCGCTTTCGCTCGGCTTCGATCTCTGCCGCATCACGACACCGGACAGCATTCCGCTCGCGCCGGAACGGCTGAGACAATTTCTCGACAAGGGCTATCACGGCACAATGGCGTGGATGGAGGAGACCGAGGCCCGCCGGGCGGAGCCGAAAACGCTCTGGGGCGACGTGCGCTCCATCGTCATGTTCGGGCTGAACTACGGTCCTGAAGAAGACCCGCGCGGGCTGCTTTCCAAACCCGACAAGGCGGCCATTTCGGTCTATGCCCGCAATCGCGATTATCACGACATCATCAAGGGGCGGTTGAAGGAAATCGCCACCCGTTTTGCCGCTCGCGCCGGTGAGGATGTGAAGGTCTTTGTCGACACCGCACCCGTCATGGAAAAACCGCTTGCCGCCGCCGCCGGTCTCGGTTGGCAGGGCAAACACACCAACCTCGTCAGCCGCACCCATGGCTCCTGGCTGTTTCTCGGCAGCATGTTCACCACGGCGGAACTCTGTCTTGACGAAGCTGAGAGGGACCATTGCGGCTCCTGCCGCGCCTGTCTCGATGCCTGTCCGACGGCCGCCTTCCCCGCCCCTTACCAGCTCGATGCGCGCCGCTGCATTTCCTATCTCACCATCGAACACAAGGGGCCGATCCCGCACGAATTCCGGCCGATGATCGGCAATCGCATCTATGGCTGCGACGATTGCCTTGCCGCCTGTCCGTGGAACAAGTTCGCGGCCAGCGCCTCCGAGATGAAATTGCAGGCGCGCGGGGATCTGAAGGAACCTTCCATCGCCTTCCTGCTGACGCTCGATGATGCCGCCTTTCGCAGCTTCTTCAGTGGTTCGCCCGTCAAGCGCATCGGCCGCAATCGCTTCATCCGCAACGTGCTGATCGCGGCGGGCAACTCTGCCGACCGGCAATTCGTGGAACAATGCAAGGCGCTTGCCGAAACCGACCCTTCGCCCGAAGTGCGCGGCATGGCCGCATGGGCCTTGTCACGACTTATGGACAGGGACGAATTCCGTACATACTCTGCCGGTCGCGCCCCGGAGGCTGATCCGGAGGCGGAAATGGAATGGCAACTGGCAGGGGCGTGACGCATGCATGTGATGATTTTCGGCGCGGGATATTCGGGAAAAGCCATCGCAAACACGCTGAAAAGCGAAGCAACAAGCGTTTCCGGAACCACACGCAGCCATGACAAGTTCGCAAACCTTACCGCCGCGGGCATGACGCCCTTCCTCTTTGACGGCGTTCAGCTCAATGACGAACTCGTCGCCGCAATGGGCAATGTCACGCATCTCGTACAATCCGTCGCGCCGGGCAAGGACGGCGATCCATTGCTTGCGCTTCTGGGCGACGATCTGAAAAAGCTCCTGCCCAATCTGACATGGGTCGCCTACCTTTCCACCGTCGGCGTTTATGGCGACCATGGCGGCGCCTGGGTGGACGAGGCGACACCCTGCCGCCCCGTCTCCGCGCGATCCGTGGAACGGGTGGCTGCGGAAACCGCCTGGACTGCGGCAGCGGAAAAGGCGGATGTGCCGCTTTCCATCCTGCGCCTTTCCGGAATTTATGGTCCGGGGCGCAATGCCTTCATGAATTTCGAGAAGGGAACGGCCCGGCGGCTGGTGAAGAAGGATCAGGTGTTCAATCGCATCCGGGTGGAAGATATCGGTGCCGCACTTGCCTTTCTGGTGAAGAGGAATGAGCGCGGCATCTTCAACGTGACCGACGACGAACCCTGCCCGCCGCAGGATGTGGTGAGCTTTGCAGCGACGTTGATGGGTGTGGAACCACCACCCGAACAGGCCTTCGAGACCGCCGATCTGACGCCGATGGCGCGCTCTTTTTATGGCGAGAACAAGCGTGTTTCCAACACCAGAATACGCGATCTTGGCTTCGATTTCCGCTTTCCGGAGTACCGGCTCTCCCTCAAACAATTGTGGGAAAACGGCCTCTGGCGAGGTTGAAAAACCTCACCCGGAAAAGCGATGAAAAATCCTTCCAAACCCACTTTTGCGGATGGTTTTCGTCTTATTTCAGCCAATTAGGATTTTATTAACCATCCGAAAATCGCTAAAATCGTAGTCATTAGAAAAATATTTCACTCACATTTCGTGAACTGGATTCACGAAGCCGTGACTTGTAACAGCATTTCGATTGTCCATTGATTTTGCGTTATTTTTTCCACCTTTTGGCCAGGATGCCCTGCCGACAGCTTTCCGGCTAACGATCACGAATATTACAGACTGTAACAGTTCGTGATTTGAGATCAGCTTTTTTTCGCCATTTTTCCCTCGCCCTACAATCTCGCATCAAAAGGCGTTCAGGCCAGTTCATGGCCGTTTAGCAAGGGCACAATCAATCGGCGCGGGGCCGATTTTCAGGGAAGCACAGTTTGTTGAATATCCGTCGTATAACTTTCACCGCTGCAACCATTGCCGCCTGTTCCATCATTGCGCCTCTTCAGGCGAATGCGGCAAATGGTTGTGGAGGCGCATCGTGGTATGCGTTGACCTCCAAGACTGCTTCGGGCGAGCGCATGAACGCCGCCAACCTGACCGCCGCCCACCGCTCGCTGCGGTTCGGCACCAAGGTCAAGGTGACCAATGCGCGCAATGGCAAGGCCGTTGTGGTGCGCATCAATGACCGCGGGCCGTTCATCAAGGGCCGCGTTCTCGATCTTTCCAAGGCAGCCGCCAAGAACATCGGCATGATCAGCTCCGGCACCGCCAAGGTCTGCTACGAGGTCGTCAAGGCCGATTGAGCCTTGCCCTCGCCGCCATTCGCGTCTACCAACCGGGCTTAGCACAAGAACGAGGTAGACAATGCGTTTAGGCGGGCGTTTGGCCGGAGCAATCGAAGTATTGGCAGATATTGAGGGACGCAGGCGTCCCGTTGCCGATGCTCTGAAAGATTGGGGCCTTGCCCATCGTTTCGCCGGTTCCGGCGACAGGGCCGCAATTGGCAACATCGTCTATGACGCGCTGCGCATGAAACTGTCGCATGCCTGGCTGATGGATGACGATAGCGCTGCCTCTCTTGCCTATGCGGTTCTGTTGCGGCAGTGGGGCAAAAGCTTTTCGGACCTTTCGGCGGAATTCGACGGCGACAAATTCGCACCCGCCGCACCCGATGCGGAAAGGCAGCAGGCCTTTCTCTCCCGTTCCCTTAGTGACGCACCGGCCCATATTCAGGGCGATATACCCGAATGGGTCCAATCTTCCTTCGAAACCGCCTTTGGAGAGCGCTGGCTCGCCGAGGCGCAGGCGCTGAATGAGCGGCCGACACTTGATCTTCGTGCCAACACCTTGAAAGCGACGCGCGACAAGGTGCTGAAGGCTTTGGAAGAAAGCGGCGCGGAAGCCACGCATATCGCCCGGCAGGGCGTGCGCATTCCCGCTGGCGAAGGCCCTTCCCGTCTGCCGAACGTCACCGCCGAACTGTCCTTCCAGAAGGGCTGGTTCGAAGTGCAGGACGAGGGATCGCAGATCGTTGCCGATCTTGCCGGCGCGCATGAAGGCGAACAGATCCTCGATTATTGCGCCGGCGGCGGCGGCAAGACGCTGGCCATGGCGGCCAGCATGAACAATAAGGGTCAGGTCCACGCCTTTGACGCCGACCGCAAGCGGCTCGCGCCGATCATCGAGCGGCTGAAGCGGGCCGGTACGCGCAATGTGCAGGTTCATGACCGCGCCTCTGGCCTTACGCCGTTCCAGGAAAAATTCGACCGCGTTCTGGTGGACGCGCCCTGCACCGGCACCGGGACATGGCGCCGCCGACCCGACACCAAATGGCGGCTGACGGCCCGCAATCTGGAAGAGCGCGTGCAGCAGCAGGGCGAGGCGCTTTCGCAGGCCAAGGGTTTCGTGCGCCCGGGCGGGGAGCTGCTCTATGTCACCTGTTCGGTGCTTCCCGAAGAAAACGAACAGCAGGTCCGTCGCTTCTGCGAGGAAAATCCGGAATTTGCCATTGGCTCGGCACTGGAGCGCTGGCAGACGACTTTCGGCGGTAATACCAACAAACCGCATTCTTCCGACGGCAAGACAGTGACGCTGACGCCTGCAACCACAGATACGGACGGCTTCTTCTTCTGCTTGATGAAACGCAAAGCATAACACCGTCTTTGCAAGCACCGATTTTACTTGGAAAACAACACCAGGTCTTGTTTCAAAGCATTCTAAACTAGAATGTTTGACACAAGTTTGTGATTGGGTCAGAACTCGCTTGCCGCGGCGTGAAGTCATTTCGCGCCTGCCGAAGGAGAGGGATCATGATCCGCAAAACCATTCTCAGCGCTTCTTTTGCGCTTCTTGCCGCATCTGCGGCTTTCACCGCGCTTCCCGCCCAGGCCGCCACTGACGCGGCTGCCGTCGTCAAGCATTATGCCGATGTCGCGCATGCCAAATATGAGGATTCGCTGACAACGGCGAAGGCGCTGGACAAGGCCATCGATGCGCTGATCGCAACGCCGAGCGAAGAAACCCTGAAAGCCGCCCGGGAAGCATGGATCAAGGCCCGCGTTCCCTATCAGCAGTCGGAAGTCTATCGTTTCGGTAACCCGATCGTTGACGATTGGGAAGGCAAGGTGAATGCCTGGCCGCTGGATGAAGGCCTGATCGACTATGTCGACGGTTCCTATGGCACGGAAAGCGACGAAAACGAGCTTTACGTTGCCAACATCATTGCCAATCCGAAGATCAAGATCAGCGGTGAAGAGGTCGACGCCTCCAAGATCACCCCCGAGCTGATCGAAAGCCTGCACGAGGCGGGCGATGTCGAAGCCAATGTGACGACCGGTTACCACGCCATCGAATTCCTGCTCTGGGGTCAGGACCTGAACGGCACCGGACCGGGCGCAGGCAACCGCCCCTACACCGATTACGACAAGGCCAAATGCACGAACGGCAATTGCGACCGCCGCGCCGACTACCTGAAATCCGCCTCGACCCTGCTGGTCAAGGATCTTCAGGAAATGGTGGATGCCTGGGCGCCGGAAGGCGAAGCCACGAAAACGGTGGAAGCCGATCCGAAGGCTGGCCTCACGGCCATCCTCACCGGCATGGGCTCGCTCTCCTATGGTGAGCTGGCGGGTGAGCGCATGAAGCTCGGCCTTCTGCTGCACGATCCGGAAGAGGAGCATGATTGCTTCTCCGACAACACCTATAATTCGCATCTTTACGACGCGATCGGCATCGCCTCGGCCTATACCGGCGACTATACCCGCGTGGACGGAACGAAGATGACGGGCGCCTCGCTGTCCGAACTGGTCGGCGCCAAGGACAAGGCGCTGAACGACGAGATGCTGGCGAAGCTCAATAAGACGCTCGACGCCATGCACGCGATGGAAAAGCGCGCACAGACCGTCGAGGCCTATGACCAGATGATCGGCGAAGGCAACAAGGAAGGCAATGCCGTGGTTCAGGCGGCCATCGATGGCCTTCTCGACCAGACGAAGTCTGTCGAACGCGTCATCGCGGCGCTCGATCTCGGCAAGATCGAGCTTGAAGGCTCCGACAGCCTCGACAATCCGAACGCCGTCTTCAAATAAGCGGTAAAGCGGGCCGCAGATCGCTGCGGCCCGTTACTCCCATCCGCCCTATTGTCATGCAATTTTTGCCGCCGCCGATCCGCAAGCCATTCTTCTTCGCCGGGGCAGCCTGCCTTGTGGCGTCGATGGCGCTTGCCGAACCGCTGCATGACGATTTGACGGAGAAAGATCGACACCGCGTGCTGGCCGTGACCGCGCCAACGGCGGATTTTACCAGGCCGGAAGCTTTCGAGGCCATGTCCGGCGGAGCGACGACCAGCGCCAGCAAGGCCGATAGCAACGCATTTTCACATCCTTCCGCCACCATGCCGCTTGAGCGGAAGCAGGATTTCAAGCTCGGCAACGCGCTGTTCCAGAAGCTCTGGGTCTCCTCTCCCTCTTCCACACAGGCTTCGGACGGGCTTGGGCCGCTGTTTAATGCGCGGTCCTGCCAGACCTGCCATGTGAAGGATGGCAGGGGCCGCCCGCCCCTTGCCGGGGAAGATGCCGTCTCGCTATTTCTGCGGCTGGCGCGGCCGGCCCGAAATGAAGCCGAACGACGGGCCATTGCCAGCCACCAGACCTTAAATTTTCCCGATGAGACCTATGGCCGGCAGCTTCAGAACCTGGCCATTCCCGGCCTTGCCGCCGAAGGCAAGCCAGTCATCACCTATAGGGAAGAGCCGGTTCAACTGGCGGATGGCGAGGTGGTGATGCTGCGCAAACCCGACTATGCCGTGGCGAATCTGCAATATGGCCCGCTTGGTGCCGACACGACACTTTCGGCACGCATTGCCATGCCCACTCTCGGTCTTGGCCTGATCGAGGCCATTGCCGAGGCCGATATCCTGGCCAAGGCCGACCCGGACGACAATGATGGCGACGGCATTGCCGGGCGTCCCGCATGGGTCAAAGACCATCGCACCGGCGAGGTGAAACTCGGGCGGTTTGGATGGAAGGCGCAGAATGCGAGCGTGCGCGACCAGAGCGCCAGCGCCTTCTCCCACGATATCGGCATTTCCACACCGGATGCGCCGAATGCCTATGGCGACTGCACGGACATCCAGAAGGACTGTCTTGCCATGCCGACCGGCGTGCAGCCCCGGCTCGGGCCGGTGGAGGCGCCCGATCCGGTTCTCGATCTCGTGACCTTCTATACCGAAAACCTCGCCGTGCCGCGCCGCCGCAATGTCGATGATCCGGTAGTTCTGCAGGGAAAGCAGCTTTTCTACGCCACCGGCTGTACGGCCTGCCACAACCCGAAATTCGTCACCCGCCGCGATGCCGCCGACCCCATGCATTCCTTCCAGCTAATCTGGCCCTATTCCGATTTTCTGCTGCACGACATGGGCGAAGGACTTGCCGACGGCCAGCAAGTGGGCGAAGCCAGCGGACGGCAGTGGCGAACCCAGCCGCTCTGGGGCATCGGCCTGACGCAAAAGGTCAATGGCAACGGTTTTTACCTGCATGACGGCCGGGCCCGCAGCCTGCCGGAAGCGATATTGTGGCACGGCGGCGAAGGGCAAAAAGCGCGTGACGCCTTTGTCGCCTTGCAAAAATCCGACCGGCAGGCTTTGCTGGCTTTTCTGGAGTCCCTTTGATGAAAAATGCCATGCGAAAAATTTCCGGTCTCTTTTCCGTGTTGCTACTCTTGGCCAACCAGCCGGCAATGGCGCAGGACGTGGAGTTGATGCCGCCGCCACCACTCGACCCGGCGCAGGTGCGGAGCGTTATGGAAAAGGCGGTGAACGGCTTCATTCGTCCCGGCTATGATCGCTTCCGGCAGTCGGCGGAGACGCTGGAAGGCCGCATGAAAGCTTTCTGCACCGCTCCCTCCGAAACGACCGCAGCGGCGGCCAAGGCTGCCTTTGTCGATACGGTGTCAAGCTGGTCCACCATCGAGATCGTGCGTGTCGGCCCTGTCATCGAGAAGAACCGTTTCGAACGCGTGCTTTATTATCCCGACAAAAAGGGTCTCGGGCTGAAACAGGTGCAGCGCTATCTCACCGAAAAGGATGAAAGCGTCACCAGTGCCGATGGCCTGAGCGGCAAGAGCGTTGCGGCGCAGGGGCTCGGCGCTCTGGAGTTCGTGCTTTACGGAACCGGCGCGGAAGAGCTGCTCGACAGGAAGGGTGATTTCCGCTGCCGCTATGGCGCCGCGATCGCCGGCAATATTGCCAATGTGGCGACGGAACTTTCCGGCAGCTGGAATGCACCTGACGGCGCGCGGAAAAACTGGACCGAGCCAGGAGCGGACAACCCCGTCTTTCGCGACGAGCGCGAGGCGCTTGTTGCCCTGCTTGGCATTCTGGTCCATGGCTCTGAAGCCATTCGCGACCAGCGGATCGAAACCTTCTACAAGGGACCGGACAAGGCAAGATTTCCGCGCACCGCCATTTATTGGCGCTCCGGCCTGACATGGCAGAGCATTTCCACCAATATCAAGGCGGTTCAGAACCTGCTGCATACGGCGGATATGGTCGAACTCGTCCCGCCCGATCAGCGCTCCATCGTCAACTCCATCGACTTCATCGCCAAATCGATGATCCGCGTTGCCGGGACAATCGATACGGATGTGCAAAAGGCGCTGGATCAGGACGATCAGCGCGCCAAGGTGGATTATCTGCTGCTCAATGGCAAAGACCTGATCTACCGCTTGAACGATCAATATGGCGGCGCGATCGGCCTCAGTTCCGGCTTTTCCTTCGCCGATGGGGACTGAACCGATGATATCAGGCACCAAACGGTTGCTGATAGATCGGCGCAGCTTCATCAAAGCGGCGGGCGTTCCCTTCCTCGCCGCGCTGGCGCCCCGTTCACTTTATGCGCTCGAACGGACAGATGCGGTCTTCGCTTCCGCTTTCCGCGCCCGTGACGGCTCCTACGGCATTGCGACGGTGAGCGAGGGCGGCGAGATCATCGACCGCGTCGCGCTTCCCGCCCGCGCCCATGGAATGGCGACGAACCACGCGACCGGTATGACCGTGGCCTTTGCACGTCGGCCCGGCACGTTCTTCATGGCCTTCGACCCCGCGCGGCACCGCGAACCGATCGTGATGCACACGCCGGAAAACCGCCACTTCTACGGCCACGGGCAATTCTCCCCTGACGGGGCAATCCTCTATGCCAGCGAAAACGACTTCGACGGCAATCGCGGCGTTATCGGGCTCTATGACGCCCGCAACGGCTTTGCCCGCATCGGCGAATATGATGCGCATGGCATCGGCACACATGATATGACGGTGAGCGATGACGGACGGCTGATCGTGATCGCCAATGGCGGCATCGAAACCCATCCGGACTTCGGCCGAACCAAGCTCAATATCGACAGCATGCAGCCATCCCTCGTGCTTCTGGACGCCGTGACGGGTCAATTGATCCAGAAACACGCCATGCCGGACCGGCTGCGGCAGCTTTCCACCCGCCATGTCGATCTCGGCGATGACGGGCGCATCTGGTTCGCCTGCCAATATGAGGGACCGCGCAACGATCTTCCGCCGCTTGTCGGCCATTTCTCCAAGGGTGAGGATCTCACCTTTGTCGATCTGCCGGAAGAAACGACGGTGCGCCTTGCCAATTATGTCGGGGCCATCGCCGTCAACCGGCGCGATGGGCTGGTGGGCCTGACCTCGCCCAACGGCAACGCCGCCGTGACGCTGGATGCAAAAACCGGGCGTGTCGTTTCCGAGACGACCGTGCGGGAAGCGGCAGGCGTCGCACCCGCCGCGAGAGGCATTGCGGTTTCTTCCTATGACGGATTTTTCGAGACCCTGCGCAGCGACGTGGCGTGGGACCAGCACATCGTACGTCTGTCCAGCTAAAATACTGAAAAGACACGGGAACAAAAGCCCGGCCGGCGCATTGGACGGGGCATGAGAAACCTTGCCGTCCATGTTGTTTTTGTGGTTGCTGTTGTTGCCGTGGGGGCGCTGATTGGCGTCAACAATGTGCCCGGCGAATGGTATCAATCGCTGCAGAAGCCGTTCTTCAATCCGCCCAACTGGATTTTCGGGCCTGTCTGGACCGCGCTTTACGTACTGATCGGCATTGCCGGCGCGCGGACATGGATCCGCAAGCCGATGGGAACGCGCATGCGGCTGTGGTTCACGCAGATGGTGCTGAACTTCCTGTGGTCGCCGATCTTCTTCGGCATGCAAAGCCCGGCAGGTGCACTCGTCATCATCATTCCGATGCTGATCTGCATCATCGCCTTCGTGGCACTTACCTACCGCCGGGACCGCATATCCATGTGGCTTTTCGTGCCCTATGCCCTGTGGGTCGCCTTTGCCACGGTGTTGAACGCAAGCATCGGCATGTTGAACTAAATCCCTGCGCCGCCCTTGCCTTGCCTGCCGCCACGCGCCATGTCAGTTTGCGATGAGGCAGAAGCAGGCAGGTAGGCCATGGAGATCACGGATCCCGGCGATTTTCGTCAGCGGATAGAAAGAAGCTTTGCGCGGCAGGGCGTGGTGCAGGCGATTAACGCCGAGATCAGCCGTATCGAACATCGGCTGGTGGAAATCGAGCTGCCTTTTCATGAAAAGCTGACACAGCAGCACGGTATCCTGCATGCCGGCGTCATCGCCGCCGGTCTGGATACGGCCTGCACCTATGCCGCCTATACGATCATCGAGCCGGAAGCCTCGTTGCTGACGATCGAATTCAAGGTCAACCTCATGTCGCCCGGACGTGGCGAGCGGTTCCTGTTTCGCGGTGAAATCATCAAGCCCGGCAATAACCTGATCGTCGCCGATGGCCGCGCTTATGCGCTTTCCGACGGGCCGGCAAAGCTGATCGCCTCGATGACGGGCACGATGATGGTGGTGAAGGGGCGTGAGGATATTACCGGATGAGCTACCGGCTTTTGCATGTTGCGAATAAATCCGTCCTCTTCGTCATGGCGGCTTCCCCCGAATACGGCCCTCATCTTCAGGCACGCATTGCACCGCTGATGACCGGTATCGGCCCGGTCGAGGCAGCGATTGCGGTCACGGCCGTTCTTGCCGGTCTCGATGCGGCCGATCACCTGCCCGACCTCGTGGTTTCGCTCGGTTCCGCCGGTTCGCGGACGCTGGAGCAAACCGGCATCTATCAGGCGATTTCGGTTTCCTATCGCGACATGGACGCCTCCGCCTTCGGTTTCGAAAAGGGCTGTACGCCGCTGCTTGATCTGCCCGCCGAAGTGGCCTTGCCTTTGCGAATACCTGAAGTTGCCGAGGCGCGGCTTTCCACGGGCGCCAATGTCGTCTCCGGCGAGGCCTACGGGCTGATCGACGCCGATATGGTGGAAATGGAAACCTTTGCGGTTTTAAGAGCCTGCCAGCGTTTCGGCGTGCCTCTCGTCAGTCTGCGCGGCATTTCCGATGGCAAGGTGGATGTGAACCATGTGGACGACTGGACGGAGTACCTGCACATCATCGATGAAAAGCTGGCGGATGCCGTCGACCGGCTTTGCCACGCCATCGAGGACGGCGTGATCGCCCTCTGAACCTTGCGATTTTCGCAAATTTCCGCTGTTTGACGCCCGCTTCCGGGTTGCCTAAAGCCGCCATTTTCTTTAAAGGCTCGCCATGACCCAGATAGCCCATCCCGACAGCATTCTCATCATCGATTTCGGCAGCCAGGTGACGCAGCTGATTGCGCGCCGCATCCGTGAAGCCGGGGTCTATTGCGAAATCCACCCGTTCCAGAATGCCGCAGAGGCCTTCGAGAAGCTTCAGCCGAAGGGCGTGATCTTCTCCGGCGGCCCCGCATCTGTCACGGCGGAAGGCAGCCCGCGCGCACCGCAGGCGGTGTTCGACAGCAAGGTTCCGATCCTCGGCATCTGCTACGGCCAGCAGACGCTCTGCACGCAGCTCGGTGGTGTGGTCGAGGGTGGCCATGCGGCGGAATTCGGCCGTGCCGATATCGACATCAAGAAGGCAAGCCCGCTTTTCGAAGGCTTCTGGGAACAGGGCAAGAGCTATCCCGTGTGGATGAGCCATGGTGACCGCGTGACGAAGCTGCCTGATGGTTTCGAGGTCATCGCGACCTCCGAGAACGCACCTTTCGCCATCGCCGCAGACGAGAAGCGTCACTACTACTCCACCATGTTCCACCCGGAAGTGGTGCACACGCCTGACGGCGGCAAGCTGCTCTCCAACTTCGTGCACAAGATCGTCGGGCTGAAATCCGACTGGACGATGGCGGCCTATCGCGCCGAGATGATCCGCAAGATCCGCGAGCAGGTCGGCACCGGCCGCGTGCTCTGTGCGCTTTCCGGCGGCGTCGATTCCTCGGTTGCGGCCATCCTCATCCACGAGGCGATCGGCGACCAGCTGACCTGCGTTTACGTCGACCACGGCCTGATGCGGCTTGGCGAAAGCGAGCAGGTCGTCGGCATGTTCCGCGACCATTACAATATTCCGCTTGTTCATGTTGACGCCGCCGACCTGTTCCTCGGTGAACTGTCGGGCGTTTCCGATCCGGAAGTGAAGCGCAAGACCATTGGCCGCCTGTTCATCGAGGTCTTCGAAGCCGAAGCGGCCAAGATTGCCGCCGACGGCAAGGGAGCACCGAATTTCCTCGCACAGGGCACGCTTTATCCTGACGTCATCGAGAGCGTCTCCTTCTCCGGCGGCCCCTCGGTCACCATCAAGAGCCACCACAATGTCGGCGGTCTTCCCGAGCGCATGAATATGCAGCTCGTCGAGCCGCTGCGCGAACTCTTCAAGGATGAAGTGCGCGCGCTTGGCCGCGAACTCGGCCTGCCGGAGAGCTTCATCGGCCGCCACCCCTTCCCCGGCCCGGGTCTCGCGATCCGCTGCCCCGGCGCGATCACCCGCGAAAAGCTCGATATCCTTCGCAAGGCGGATGCGATCTATCTCGACGAAATCCGCAAGGCCGGTCTTTACGACACCATCTGGCAGGCCTTTGCCGTGCTGTTGCCGGTGCAGACCGTGGGCGTGATGGGCGATTACCGCACCTATGACTTCGTCTGTGCGCTGCGCGCCGTGACCTCGGTGGATGGCATGACGGCGGATTTTTATCCCTACGACATGAACTTCCTCGGCCGCGCGGCAACCCGCATCATCAACGAAGTGCGCGGCATCAATCGCGTCGTTTATGACGTGACGAGCAAGCCGCCCGGCACGATCGAGTGGGAATAATTCGGGCCTACCCAAACGCCGCCGATAACCGCCGATTACCCTCCATAACACGCTGAAAATAAAGAATTTTCCTTCCGCCATCTTTCGCCGTCAATCGCTGGGCGAGCCTCGCGATCGACGGCGGAGCTGACGGTATGGGGCGTCTTGTGACATCGCAAAATTGCGTATACCGTCATGGCTTAGAGAGCTTGTGACGGTATTTTTTCGATCTTATTACATTGAGAATAAAGGAAAATTCGCCGCCAAGATTAGTCCATTTTGGCCTGACGGTATTTTTAGGGGCTCTCTGACGTTTCTTGAACGAATTCGGAGAGTCCGATGCTTACTGATGCCGCGATCAAGTCGCTGAAACCAAAGGAAAAATTATACAAGGTCTCTGACCGTGACGGTATGTATGTCGTCGTGAACCCGTCGGGCGCCGTGGTATTCCGCTATGACTACCGCTTGCACGGTCGAAGGGAGACTTTGACGCTCGGCCGCTACGGGCCGGCGGGCCTCTCTCTGGCCCGTGCGCGGGAGAAGTTGATCGACGCGCAGCGCTCGATTCAGGAAGGGCGGTCGCCTGCCCAGGAGAAGCAGCGCGAGAAGCGCCGCATCAAGGAAGCGAAGAGCTTCGGGGAATTCGGTGAACGTTGGCTGCAAGAGCATCGGATGGCGGAGAGCACCCGCGCGATGCGGCGCTCGATCTACGAGCGCGACATCCTGCCGACGTTCCGCAATCGGCTGCTGACCGAGATCACGCCCGAGGATCTCCGGGCGATGTGCGACAAGGTGAAGAAGCGGGGAGCGCCGGCTACGGCCGTCCATGTCCGTGACATCGTGAAGCTGGTCTTCGCCTTCGCGAAGCTGCACGGCGAGAAGGTGCCGAACCCCGCCGAAGAGGTCGGGCCTGCCTCGATCGCGACGTTCGTTCCCAAGGACCGTTCGCTCTCGCCCGCCGAAATCCGGGTCATGCTCGGCCAGCTTGAGCATGTGGCGACGCTGCCGACGATCCGGCTGGGCCTGAAGCTGATCCTGCTCACGATGGTCCGCAAGAGCGAGTTGCAGGACGCGGTGTGGGATGAAGTCGATTTCGAGAATGCCGTGTGGTCGATCCCGAAGGAGCGCATGAAGCGCTCCAAGCCGCACAACGTCTATCTGTGCGAACAGTCGCTCGACATCCTTGTCGCGCTCAAGACCTGCGCTGGCAATTCGCGCTACCTGTTGCCCTCGCGCTACGACGCGGATGCGCCGATGTCGCGCGCGACCTTCAACCGCGTCACCACGGCAGTCGTCGTGCAGGCCAAGAAGGCGGGACTGCCGCTGGAGCCGTTCACCGTGCATGACCTTCGCCGCACGGGCTCGACGCTGCTCAACGAGTTGGGCTTCAACAGCGACTGGATCGAGAAGTGCTTGGCGCACGAGGACGGGCGTTCTTCGCGCGGCGTCTATAACAAGGCCGAGTATGAGCACCAGCGCCGGCACATGATGCAGGAATGGGGCAATCTGATCGACGCATGGGTCGGCGGCCAGAAATACACTCCGACGCTCTATCCGGCCTCTATGGACCTTCTGGCTCCGGAGCCTAGCCTTTGACCGGACGGGACTTCCTGAGCGTGACGTCGGGTGCCGGCGCACGCTTGGCCGTCTTCGCTCGGGAGGCTCGGCGACGTTCTTCAAGCCAAGCCTCCACCTCGGCGAGATCCCACACCACCGTTCGAGAGGTCAGGTAGAAGCGCCGCGGAAACTCGCCGCGCTGCTCCATGTCGTAGATGGTGGTGTCGGCCAGGGGGACGATTTCGCGAAGCTGGTCCCTGCGGATGGTGCGCTTGCTGAGAGGGGGCGGCGACTGGCTCATGATTGATCCCCGCCGCCTGCGATCCCGACATTCAATGTGCTCATGCCAAACCTCGTTCGTTCAACGGGGCCGGGTCTGCAACTGGCTGCATTCCCGGCGTCTGGCGAACCATGGCGAAAGATCGCTAGCCGGTAGCGTGCCGGATTCACGCTCATGCGCAGGCGGCACCCCCGCCCAATCCGGCGTTGCGGATGATGCAGCAGATAGGGGCGCTAATCGCCGTAAAAGATGCGGCGATTAGCGCCCCTGAAGACATCACCGATATGAACAGTCAGCCCGTCGTGCGCCGGGCCTTGGCGAAGCCGCGGTCGGTGCTGATGAACCGTTCGAGCATCGGCACGACGAGCTTGGCGGGCTCGATCGGCGCACCGCCCTCGGCCAGAAGGCGGCCATAGTCGATCAGGTCTCGATGGAGCGCCGCGGGCACTTCCACCATGATCTTGACCGGCTTGTCGTCGGCGATAGGGCCGAGTTTCAGCTTCGTCATGACCTAGCTCCTGTAAGGCTCGAACACGATGTCGCGGGTGACGATGACCCTGACGGGGAACCCGGGGCGAATGGTCAGGGTCGGCGCGACCTGCAACTGGCGCTGGACGATCTGCTGTCCGGCCTGGTTCACGGTATCCTGTGCGCCGTCGCGAATGGCGCGGATCAGGCGGTCATTGTCGTCGGTGGCGAGTTCCGCGCCGACGCCGAGCAGGGTCGAGAGCGCGGCGGCCTTGGCGAGATCCCACCAATGGTAATCGACGCCATCCTCCAGACCGGCATAGCCCTGGGTATCCGCGCCCGGCTGGCGTTCAAGAACAATGGAGCGGCCGTTCGGCATGATGAGGCGGTTCCAGACGAGCAGCACTCTGCGCTGCCCGAACTGCACGCTGTTGTCATACTGGCCGATGAGCCGCGTGCCCTGCGGCACAAGCAGAATGCTGCCTGTCGGGCTGTCGTAGATGTTCTCCGTGACCTGCGCGGTGATCTGGCCGGGAAGATCGGAACGAATGCCGGTGATGAGCGCCGCCGATATGACCGCGCCGGCCTGAAGCACGAAGGGCGATGCCGGCGGCGTCACGCGATCGGGAGTCACGGTGCGCCGGTCGGCCGCGGCGTTGAGGAAAGCAAGCTGCCGGTCCTGTCCGGTCGGTTGCGCTGCGGCGGCGCTGCCAGGGTCGAATCCGGCAATGCCGGGCATTGCGCCCGTTGTCGCGGCGGTCGATCCCTGTCGAGACGGGAAGAACACGGTGCTGAGGCGTGCGGCTTCTTCCTCGGCGCGGCGTCGCTGCTCGGCATCATCGACGCCGGGTGTCGGCACGACGGGCGACGCGACTGGCTGGCCGGCATTCTGTGCGCTCAAGATGGGACCGCCGAGATCGCCGGGCAGCGCCGGGCCTAGAACGGGGCCGGTATAGTCCCTCGGCAATCCCGCGAGGCCATCGGCGGTCTGGCGGTTGTTGGTGGAATACAGCTCCTCGCCGCCATCGCCCGGCCCGCGCGTCTGGAGCGCATAGATAAGCGCCCCGCCGATCCCGACCAGGGCAAAGGCCGCCACGCTGGCGAGCATCTTCCGTGACAGGCGCGTGACTCTGGGCGCTTCGGCGCGCAGTCGCATCGGTGCGGCATTGGTGTCCGTGTTGCTCATGATTGCGGCCTTCCGTCGGTGCGAACGATCCTGACGGTCTGCTGGCGGTCGCCCGCGCCAAGGCGTAGTTCGGCCGCACCGAACAGGCGGTCGACGATCAGGATGTGTTGGTAGATGCGGTTGTTGGCGATCTGAGCCTCGCCTTCCGGGCCGATGATGAAGAGCGGCGGCATCTCGCCCTGCACGATGCCGCGCGGGAATTCGACATAGACGCGGCGACCGTCGTCATAGACGGCGATAGGCTTCCATGGCGGATTGCTGCTGCCGGTCAGGCCATATCGGTAGTTGCGGGCGGCGACGGCCGGAATGACCGGCGTTGCCGGAACTGCCTGACGCCCGCCGCCTACCGGCTGCGGATAAGACCAGGACACGGCCGGCATGTAGGGCTTCTCGCCGGATCGCAGCTCGACCATGTAGGTGCGTCGGTCCGTGGTGATGACGAGATTGGTGGTGATGTCGGCGCGTGTGGGCTTCAC